>DASYDA010000140.1:0-11436 GCA_036499865.1 Dongiaceae bacterium
GAGCCGAAGGCGCCCTGGAACGAGGCTTCGACGGCGATATCGAGGTCGGCGTCGTCGAGCACGATCATCGGATTCTTGCCGCCCATCTCGAGCTGGACCCGCGCGAGGCGCTTCACGCAAGCATCCGCGACGACGAGACCGGTCTTGGTCGAGCCGGTGAACGTAACGGCATTCACGTCCTTATGATTGATCAGCGCGTTGCCGACCACGGATCCCGAACCCATCACCAGATTGAACACGCCTTCTGGCGCCCCGGCGCGGGAGAGGATTTCCGCGATCGACCAGGCGCTGGCCGGCACCAGTTCGGCGGGCTTCAGGACCACGCAATTGCCGAAAGCAAGAGCGGGGGCGGCTTTCCAACTCGGAATCGCGATGGGGAAATTCCAGGGCGTGATGATGCCGACCACGCCGACCGGCTCGCGCGTGAGCTCGGCTTCGGTGCCCGGGCGCAGGCCCGGCATCTTGTCGCCATGGACGCGCAGCGCCTCGCCGGCGAACCATTTCCAGATCTGGCCGGCGCGCATCGCTTCGCCGATGCCTTCGGCGAGCGTCTTGCCTTCTTCGCGGGAGAGCTGGCGGCCCAGTTCCTCCTTGCGGGCGATGATCTCGTTGCCGACCTTGTCGAGGATATCGTAGCGGAGTTGCGGGCTGCTGCGCGACCAGGCCGGGAAGGCGGCCTTCGCGGCGGCGACCGCCTGGTTCACCTGGTCCGCGGTGGCGGAGGTGAAGTTGCCGACCGGATCGGCCTTGTCGGACGGGTTCTCGTTGACCCGCGATGCCGATCCTTCGACCCATTGGCCGGCGATGTAGTTGCGCTTCACTTCCATATTCATATTGGCTCCATTTGCTGAGAGGGACTGCTCGCAGCACGCTGCGCAGTGTCGATCCGCACATCCGTACCCGTTGCCTCGGGCGTCAAAATAGACGGCGGGATCACGCCCCGCAACGAAGAAGGGATGCGGGCCGCAAGTCCGAGGAAGCGGCGAAAATGCCTGAGGGAACTACTCTGCGCTCCGGCGCGCGGTACCCGCGGTTTCGCCATGCGACAGTTCCGTATCGGCCGGGGCCGACGGCCACATGCGGCCGAGGACCTTATCCTTGATGACATAATGGTGAAACAGCGCGGCCGCGGCATGGCCCACGGCGACGGCGGCAATGATATTGGCCGCGAGGCTGTGCCAGCCATTGATCCGGCTTGCGAAATTGCCGGAGCCGATTTCGGGAAAATGCCAAAGATTGAAGAGCGGGAAAGCATGCGCGAACACGTTGGTCACGCCCAAAGCGGCGACGGTCAGAAGCAGCGCATAAAGCAGATAATGCACCGTCGCGGCGAGCCGCTGAAGCATCCCTCTGTCGGCCGGGGGAAGCCGACGGCCGAAGAATGAGCGCCAGAAAATCCGCGCGATGATTATGCCGGCAAGCGTGAAGCCGAGCAGGACATGCACCGACCACACATCGACCCGCAGCGGCCCGCGGGGCAGGAATCCGGTGGTTCTTCCCATCAGCCACAGGATCGCGACCAGAGCGGCGGTGGCCCAGTGCAATCCGATCGTAACGGTGTCGTAGATTTCGCGGATTTCGCGTGTGTGGGCTTCGCGCTTGGATCTTATAGGCACTGTCATGCAGAGATCTCTGGAATTATTTCCGATACAAGTAACTACTGCGCCTTGGCGGGGGCCGTTGCATAACGGCGTTCCAGCTCGTCGAACGCCGGCTTACCGACCAAACGCTGTCGTTCGGTGAATGTGGCTACAAGATCCGCCTCTTCCCCCAGCGACCCTTTGTCGCGCAAGGCACCCAGAGTCGACTGTATGCCGCGTATCGCACCCTGAAGGGCCGCGTTGGCGTAAAGAACGAGGGTGAACCCCATCTCGGCCGCAGCGGCCCGGTCCAGGATGGGCGTCTTGCCGCCGATGACCATGTTGAGGAGTTGCGGCGCGGCGAGAAGCTTCGGAATCCGCTTCAATTCTTCGAGAGATTGCGGCGCTTCGACGAAGGTCATATCGGCGCCTGCGTCGATATAGAGACCGGCGCGGTCGATCGCGGCTTGGAATCCTTCCATTGCCCTGGCATCCGTGCGCGCGACGATCGCGACATTCTCGCGCCGTGCATCGACAGCCGCCTTGACCTTGTTCGCCATCTCCTCCGGCGCAATCAGTTCCTTGCCGTCGAAATGCCCGCAACGCTTCGGCATACTCTGGTCCTCGATCTGAATGGCACTCGCCCCCGCGCGCTCGAGAGTCTTCACGCAATGTGCGACATTCAGGGCATTGCCGAAGCCGGTATCGGCATCGACGACCAGCGGCAGGTCGGTGATGCCGCGGATCGCCATGGTGTGCTCGACGACCTGGCTCAAATCCATGAAACCAAGGTCCGGCAGGCCGAGATGCATATTGGTGAGGCCTGCGCCCGTCAGATAAATCGCCTGGAATCCGAGATCGGCGATGATACTGGCGGCGAGCGCATTCGGTGCGCCGGGCAGCAGAACGCCCTGCGGAGTCTTCAAGATTTCGTGAAACGCAGCGATGTGTTCGGCTGGCATGGGGGCACTCCTCTTCCAGACATCTTCCGAGAAACATCATTTGGGCAGGAAGGATGCTTTTTTCCCCTGTTGCCCAATATTTATTAGCAACTATATACTACGACTAATATAGTCGTAGTTAAGGGATGGTGCATATCACAACCGGTGTGGAATTGGCTTGAGGACAGGAAGCCCGTTCCATGACGCACCAGCTACATCCCACGCAATGAAGGAGAATTGCCATGTTCAAATTCCGCAATCCCGATCGGAAGCTCAAGACCTTGGTCATGACGGCGATGTTCGCCGCGCTCGCGGTCATCCCGGGTGCCGCCATGGCAGAATCCGATCAGCGTGAAGCGATCACTCTGGCCTTCAACGCGGCCATTCAGAATATTCCGGGCAAGAGCATCGTCGCTATCGTCGTCAGCTACGCGCCCGGCGGCAAGACGCCCGCGCATCACCACGCGCATTCGGCCTTCGTCACCGGATACGTGCTCTCGGGTGCGATCCGCAGCCAGGTGGATGACGGCGCGGTGCGGGTCTTCCATGCCGGCGAGAGCTGGACCGAGGAGCCGGGCGCGCATCACCCCATCAGCGAGAATGCCAGCGCCACCGAGCCGGCGAAGCTGCTGGCGGTTTTCGTGGTCGATACCAAGGAGGCCGGCGATCTGACGACGGTGGAAGGGCAGTAATATGTTGCGAGGCTAGATCGGCAACGCTCGGTTGACTTCCCCGGCGGCCAGCCACATACTTTTTGTGTGGTCTGACCACTTAAAACAAAATGCGATTGTCGTTTCAAAAAGATCGCAATTCCGGGAGGAAGAAAAATGCGTCTATCAAGAAGGGCAATGTTTCTGCTGGCGGGCGTTGTGGGCTTGGCGCTTTGGCAGGGGACACCGAGCAAGGCGGAAGACAAGCATCTGACGATTCTGGTGACCATGCCGGATCTGGCCTTCCCGTTCTTCACGCATATGGCGGACCAGGTGAAGGCGGAAGCCGCGAAAATCGGCAACATCGACATCGTCGTCGCGGACGGCCAGCGCAGTTCGCCGAAGCAGACGGCGGATATCGAAGCGGCCATCACCAAAGGCGTCGATGGCATGTTCCTCGACCCCAATGAAGTCGACGCCCTGGCGCCGGCCGTGCAGGAAGCGGTCGATGCGAAGATCCCGGTCGTCACCGTCGATCGCCGTGTCGATAAGGTCTCGGGCATCCTCGCCCATGTCGGCGCCGACAATATCAAGGGCGGCGAGGCCCAGGGCGAGCTGATCGAAAAGCTGTTTCCGAACGGCGCCAATGTGATGAACCTGCAGGGCCAGTCGGGTGCCAGCCCGGCCATCGACCGCAACAAGGGTCTGCATAACGTCCTCGACAAGGCGGCCGACAAATACAAATTCGTATTCGAGGACACCGCCGGCTTCGATCGCGCCAAAGGCTTGTCGATGACGGAATCGGCGCTAGACGGCATGAAGACGCCGCCCGATGTCATCGTCTGCGCCAATGACGACATGGCGCTCGGTGCCATGCAGGCGCTGAAGGCCCGCAACCTGATCGGCAAGGTGGCGCTGATCGGCTTCGACGCCTTGCCGGAAGCCCTGCTCAATATCCGGGACGGCAACATGACCGCGACGATCGAGCAGATGCCGGGCCAGCAGAGCCAGAAAGCGCTCGACTTTCTGGTGGACTTCCTCCGCAACGGAACGAAGCCCGCACAGGACGTCACCCTGTTGACGCCGATCGCGATCACCAAGGACAATCTCAATCAGGCCGAACGCCTGAGCGAGGTGAAGTAGCCGCGCCGACGTCCCGGGCGCCATTCCCGGAACGTTGCGCAAGCGAGCCAGCCGAGGCGGTGGGGCGCCGGTCTTTGGATCGGCGCCCTCGATGCCCCAACCCGATGGCTGAATCGATGGACAATGCCTTTCTGCGGATGGCTGGGATCAGCAAGAGCTTTCCCGGTGTCTCCGCGCTCCAGGATGTCAGTCTGGAAGTCGCATCCGGCGAAATTCTCGCTCTTTTGGGCGAGAACGGCGCGGGCAAATCGACCCTGCTCAAGATTCTTTCCGGGGCGCAGCAACCAGACCATGGCACGATCAGCATCGAGGGCAAGGAGGTCGTGTTCCACACGCCGCATGCCGCCCAGCGCCTCGGCATTGCGACGATCTATCAGGAGTTTACCCTCGCGCCGAACATGACGGTCGCCGAGAACGTCTTCATCGGCCGCGAGCCGGGGCGCAAGCCCTTCGTCAATTGGCGCAAGATGGCGGCGCAAACCAAGGCGATCACCACGCGATTGGGGCTGACGCTCGATCCCATGGCCTTCGTGCGCGATCTGAGCGTCGCCGAGCAGCAGCTCGTGGAGATCGCCCGTGCGCTCTCCATGGATGCGCGCCTGATCGTGATGGACGAGCCGACCGCGGCACTCTCGACGACCGAGGTGCAGAAGCTGTTCCGCATCGTCCGCGACCTCAAGGCGCGCGGCTTCAGCATCATTTTCGTCACTCATCGCCTGGAAGAGGTGATGGAAATCTGCGACCGCTATGTGGTCCTGCGCGATGGCCGGCATGTGGGGAGCGGTGTGGTGCCTGAAACCAGCATAGACGCGATCATCCGCATGATGGTGGGCCGCGAGGTCTCCGCCCTCTATGCGCGGCGGGCGCCGGAGCAGGCGGGCGAGGTTGCCTTGCGTGTCGAAGGCCTGTCGCGACGCGGCGATGCGCGGGATCAGAACGCGACCGTACTCGACGATGTTTCATTGGAAGTTCGTCGCGGCGAGATTCTGGGCATCGCGGGTCTGGTCGGCGCCGGGCGGACCGAGACCGCGCGCAGCATCTTCGGTGCGGACGCTTTCGATCATGGGCGGATCGTGATCGACGGCAAGCCGGTCGATATCCGCTCGCCGCAGGACGCGATCCGTCATGGGATCGGTCTTGTGCCGGAGGACCGCAAGCGGCAGGCGCTGTTCCTGTCGCTGGCCGTGAAATCGAATCTCAGCATGGCAGCGCATGGGCAGATCGGCCGCTGGGGTCTCTTCATCGACGACCGGGCGGAGCGGGCGCTCGCCGAACAGTACCGAAAGCGGCTCAACATCCGGATGGCGAGCCAGGACCAGCCGGTGGTCAATCTGTCCGGCGGCAATCAGCAGAAAGTCGTGCTGGCGCGCTGGCTGGCTTTGCAGCCGAGGGTGCTGATCGTGGACGAACCCACCCGCGGCATCGATGTCGGCGCCAAGGTCGAGGTGCACAACCTGCTGTTCGAGATGGCGCGGAACGGGATCGCGATCATCGCCATCTCGTCGGAACTTCCGGAAGTGCTGGCGATCAGCGACCGCATCGTCACCATGCGGGAGGGCCGGGTGACGGGCGAAATCGCGGGCGATGCCGCGGATCAGGAGAAGCTGATGGCCATGATGACCTTGGGCAACGGCGCACGGCATGCCGGTCCGGAATACGCCAATCGGGGGAAAGAGGCATGACCGATACATCGGCGGCGACGGCGCATGGAGCGAAGGATCGCGACTGGATGGGGCTGCTGGCGCGTTTTGCGCCGCTGATCTTCCTCCTCGTCTTGATGGCGGCTTTTGCGATCGGCGAGCCGCGGTTTCTGACGCCGTTCAATCTGTTCAACGTGATGCGGCAGGTTTCGATCGTCGGGCTGCTGGCGATCGGCATGACCTTCGTGATCCTGACCGCCGGCATCGATCTTTCGATCGGTTCGCTGCTGGCCTTCGCGGGCCTCGCCGCCGCCGCGATTGACAAAGGCGGCCTCACCAATCGGTTCGCGGCGGCTTCCGGTGGCGAGGCTCTTGGCTATGGCTGGGGTCTCGCATTGCTGGTCGCGATCGCCGCCGGAATGGCGGGTGGCTACTTGCAAGGTTTCGCGATCACCCGGCTCAAGGTGCCTGCTTTCGTGGTGACGCTCGGCGGCATGTCGGTGTTCCGCGGCGCGGCGTTGCTGATGGCCGGCGGCGGGCCGATCAGCGGCTTCAGCGACAATTTCAAATGGTGGGGGCAGGGCAAGCTCGGCCCGGTGCCGATTCCGGTCATCGTCTTCATCGCCTTCGCGATCCTGGCGCATATCGTGCTGCGCTACACCCGCTATGGGCGGCAGGTCTATGCGGTCGGCGACAATATGGAGGCGGCGCGGCTCTCCGGCCTCAATACCCGGGCGGTGATCTGCAGCGTCTATGTCATCATTGGCTTCTTCGCCGGCATCGGCGCCTTCGTCCTTTCGGGTCGGCTGGATTCCGCGGAAGCGGTCGCCGGCACCGGCTACGAACTCACGGTGATCGCCTCGGTCGTCATCGGCGGGACCAGCCTCTTTGGCGGCGTGGGAACGATCTTCGGCACCGTTATCGGCACGATCCTGATCGGCGTGCTGCTCAACGGATTGGTTCTGATGGGTGTCTCGCCTTATATCCAGCAGATCATTATCGGCGTGATCATCGTCCTGGCGGTCGCCTTCGACACCTTTGCGAAATCCCACCGCAGGAAGGTGTGATCGCGGCCAAATCTTTGCCGGTCCTGTCGATTCCATGGCCCGTGGTTCGACGTGTTCATGAAGGTGGAGGGGAGGCCTTTCGCCACGACAGGAGGGTACATCGTGATTCATCAGGGAAGTTGCCATTGCGGCAATATCCGCTTCGAGGTCGAAGGCGAGCTGAACGCCGCAATATCCTGCAATTGCTCGATTTGCGTCAAGAAGGGCGCCTTACTCTGGGCGGTGCCGCGGCAGAATCTGCGCCTGCTCACCAATACGAATGCCATCGAGCGCTACACCTTCAACAACCACGTCATCGCCCACCGTTTCTGCCCGGTCTGCGGCATCCATCCCTTTGCCGAGGATGCGAAGCCGAGCGACGAGCCTTCGGCCTATATCAACATCCGTTGCCTCGATGGTGCCGATCTCGAAAGCGTCGAGGTGCAGGAATTCGACGGGCGGTCCATGTAGACACCGGCGGGCCGACGGCATCGATAGGCTCCAGCAAGCCATTGATTGCCATGCCTAATTCGGGCCGAGTGATTGCGTCATCTCGATATCGTCGCAGGGGCGTCGGATCTCCGCCCGTGACCTTGCGGATCGGCGATACGGTGCCAACGTGATGGTCTCAATCGAACTCCAGCCAGTGCGCCTCTACTTCAGGAATGACCAAAATGCGTTTCGAGCCCGCGGATACATTGACAGACGGCCGGATCGTGAGTCCGTCGGCTGAACGAAACAAGGGGCCTATCACCGAGATCCTCATGCGCGTGTTGCCGGCGCAAGGCGACGTGCTGGAGGTCAGCAGTGGCACAGGTCAGCATGTTCTGCATTTCGCCCATGCAATGCCTCATATCCGCTGGCAGCCCACCGAGCGAGATACCGACTGCCTGCAATTGATCGCAAGGTGGTTGGCGCAAACAACCACGCCAAACGTCAACCCACCGCACCATCTCGACGTCCATGACGAGATTTGGCCGGTTCATGAAGTTGCGGCAGTCGTCTGCATCAACATGATTCACATCGCCGCGCCGTCGGCGACCGAGGCCTTGTTGCGCGGCGCCGGCAACGTCATTGCTCGGGGCGGCATCCTGTTTCTCTATGGTCCCTTCCGCCGGCAGGGACAGCACACCTCAACCAGCAACGAGGCCTTCGACGCGCTGCTCAAGGCCAAGAACCCGGAATGGGGCGTCCGCAATCTGGAGGATGTCGCGCATCTCGCGGCCACTGTGGGTTTCGAGCTGGAACAGACCCACGACATGCCCGCGAACAACCTGGCTGTCGTCTTTCGCAAACGCTGAGGCGTTATGGTCTATCGAGAACCCGGCTAGCGGCCGTCGAGATAGCCGAGGCTCCGCAGGCTGCTGTGGCCCTTGCGGCCGATGATGATGTGGTCATGGAGCTGGATGCCGATCTTCTCCAGCGCGACCTTCACCGCCTTGGTCATCTCGATATCGTCCCGGGAGGGCGTCGGGTCGCCGGTCGGGTGGTTGTGCGCCATGATCACCGCCGAGGCGTCCAGAGTGAGGGCGCGCTTCGCCACCTCACGGACATAGACCGGCGTGTGGTTCACAGTGCCCTGGGATTGCTTCTCGTCGGCGATCACCGCGTTCTTGCCGTCGAGGAAGAGCAGGCGGAACTGCTCGATCGGCTCATGCGCCATCACGGAATGGCAGTAGTCGAGCACCGATTTCCAGGATGAGAGGACGGGCTTCTGGTGCAGATCCTGCCTCTGCATGAGCAAAGCGGCGGCCTGCACAGTCTTCAAGGCGACGATGGAAGCTTCGCCCATGCCGTCGATTTCGCCGAGCGCATCCGGGCCTGCCGCCATCACCGCCGCGAAGCTGCCGAAGCGCTTCATCAGCGCCTTCGCCAGCGGCTTCATATCGCCGCGCGGCTGGGCCTGGCAGAGCAGCAATTCCAGGAGTTCATAATCGGCGAGGGCGGTTTCGCCGCCTTTCAGAAAGCGTTCGCGCAGCCTTTTGCGGTGGCCGAGGTAGTCCGGTTTTTCGGCCACCTCGGACATGCAGACATCAGATCGCGTAAGGTGGGCGATGCAATCCCTTCGGCGACAGGGTGAAGATCTCGTGGCCCTTTTCCGTCACACCCACGGTGTGCTCGAACTGGGCGGAGAGCTTCTTGTCGCGGGTGACCGCGGTCCAGCCGTCTTCCAGGATCTTCACGTCGAAGCGGCCGGCATTGATCATCGGCTCGACGGTGAAAAACATGCCGGCCTTCAGCTCAGGTCCGGAACCGGGGCGGCCGAAATGCAGGATCGACGGCGTGTCGTGGAAGATGCGTCCGATGCCGTGGCCGCAGAAATCCCGCACCACGGAGAAGCGGTTCTTCTCGGCATAGGATTGGATCGCGTGGCCGATATCGCCGACGGTGGCGCCGGGCTTCACCTGCTCGATGCCGCGCATCATGGATTCGTAAGTGACGTCGATCAGCTTCATCGCCTGCACGCCGACCTTGCCGACGCAATACATGCGGCTGCTGTCGCCATGCCAGCTGTCGAGGATGACCGTCACGTCGATATTGACGGTGTCGCCGTCGAGCAGCTTACGCGGGCCGGGAATGCCGTGGCAGACCACATGGTTGATCGAGGTGCAGATCGATTTCGGGAAGCCGCGATAGTTCAGCGGGGCCGGGATGGCGTTCCGCTCCACGATGAAATCGTGGCAGAGCTTGTCCAATTCGTCGGTGGTGACGCCGGGTTCGACTTGGGGCGTGATGAAGTCGAGCACCTCGGCGGCCAGTCGGCCGGCCTTGCGCATGCCGTCGAAGCCCTCGGCGCCATGCACCTTGATGCGCCGATCTTCATTGATCCAGTCTTCCGCGACGTCTTGTTTCTGCATGTTCAATTCGCTAGTCCATTTGCGCCAGCATAAACCCGACCGATCAGGTTGCAAGTCCGGCTGTAACAATCCAGGGGATATCCTTAGGGCTGGATAAAGGCGATCTCAGGCCCTGCGTCAATGCCGGAGGTGTCGATTCTGCAGGAAAAAGCCCGTATTTCCACGCCTTGGGCGCGAGCCAGGGCCAAGGCCTGCGCATAGCCGGGATCGATATCCGCCGCCACGGCGACCGATCCGCAGTCGCTGCGCTGCACCAGGAACAGCAGCACCGCGCGCTGGCCGGCCTGGGCGAGCAGGCTGAGTTCGGCGAGATGCCGGGCTCCGCGGGCGGTCCGCGCATCGGGGAATTCGGCAAGGCCGGCGCGGCGGGAGAGAGTGACGCTCTTGACTTCGACCCAGCAGGGCGCGCCATCCACACCGGCGAGGCGGAAATCCAGGCGCGATTCGGTTTCGCCGATCAAGCGGGGGCCGACCTTCACTTCGGGCTGAATCGTCGCATTCGGAAGGTCCGGCCATAGGCCCGATCGCAGGGCTTCGGCGACCAGGGCATTGGCCCGGCCGGTGTGAATTCCGGCCAGAGCACCCGGTATCGGGGATTGCGGGCCGGTCTCCACGATCTCCCAGGCATAAGGCAGCTTGGTTCCGGTCTTCGGAGTGAGCCAGGCGCGGTTGCCGGGAGCGGCGAGGCCCAGCATCGAGCCGGGATTGGGGCAATGCACGGTGACGGTTTCCCCGCCGATCTCCATATCGGCAAGAAAGCGCTTGTAGCGGCGAATCAGCCGCGCCTCGATCAAGGACGGTTGGAACTGCATCGGGGGGTTACCAGGTGGTGGACGACCAGGTGTTGGGCGATGGCTCGAAGTGGGTGTAAACCAGGATCTGCGAGACCGAGACACCGTCCTCGCTGAGCGGAAGAAAAATCACATGCGTCTCGTCCACGCGCCCATCGGTGCGGGTTACCGTGGCGGTGTCGACCAAGGGCCGGCAGGACGAAACCACCTGATCGTAGTGGGCCAGCACGTTCTCCCGGCTGGACCCGATGAAGGCGTCGCCGACCGGTTTGCCGGTAGGGTCGCGGCCGCGGGCCTCGACTTCGCGCGTACCCACCAGGCGATAGACGTAACGTCGCTCATCCGGAACCACATCGACGATCATCAGGTTGGGGAGATATCGGACCATCTCGATGGGATCGATATCGGCGCGGCGGGGCATCCGCCGTTCCGCCCGCTTCTCCTCCCAATAGCGCCACATGGGTGCGACGGTGGTCGGCATAGGATCGGGGCGTGGCTCAGACATCGGCGATGGCTGTTCATCTCATTCAAAGATGTTGCATTCAGGAATGGAATTGATACCCGATCCGCTTACGAACGCTAGCTTCGTGTGAAAGCTGGAACTTGGCGCAGTTGCAAGCGGCGGCGGTTCGAGGCAAGGTAGTGTCGAATTTCGATGTTATACAGGGTCTTGGCATGATTTCCCGAATTTGGGGTGCAAGCGGCGTGGTGTTGGGGGCATTGCTCCTCGCCGGCTGTTCCTTCTTCTCCCACAGCACGACCTGGACCAAATCGGGCGCCAACGAGG
>DASYDA010000141.1:0-3258 GCA_036499865.1 Dongiaceae bacterium
GGATCCGATCATGTGGCGCGACGTGTTCCTGAACAACCGCGAGGCCGTGCTCGAGATGCTGAGCCGGTTCACCGAGGATCTGACCGCCCTGCAGCGCGCGATCCGCTGGGGCGAAGGCGAGAAATTGCAGGAAGTCTTCACCCGGACCCGCGCGATCCGCCGCGGCATCATCGACGCGAAGCAGGCATGAACGATCCGATCGCCACATGCCGGCGCTGCGCCGACATGGAAGAGGTGCGCCGGGAAATCGACGACATCGACCGGCGGTTGGTGGCTATTCTGGCGGATCGCCTGCATTACATCGATGAAGCGGCGCGGATCAAGAAGCACCGCAACCTCGTGCGGGATGAAGCGCGGATTGCCGACGTCATCTCCAAAACGCGAGCAGAGGCCCTGCGCCTCGGCTGCGATGCCGAGGTTATCGAGGCCGCGTTCAAGGCGCTCGTAGAAGCCTCGATAAGCCACGAATTCACCATGTTCGACCGGGGCTCGGGCGGCGCAGGCCGCTGACATTTCATCCCTCCGCCGGTCTCCACCGACTCCTGCGTCTCCGAAATTTCCCTTGCGGGGTGGGTAGATTTCCCGTAACCGAAATCGCTTAAGGCGCCGGAGGCCGCGGCGTGCTGGAAATCCATTGGGATGGTGGCGTCGCCACCAGAAGTCGGGCCGTTCACCAGTTGAGCGAGGTTGGGATGAGCGCAAAGTTCCCGTTCAAGGGGCGAATTCTGATGATCGGTTACGGTTCGGTCGGCCGCTGCGCGATGCCGCTGATCGATCGGCATTTCGACATGCCGATGAGCCGTGTCTCGGTGATCGACGGCGCCGACCATTCGGCGGATGCCCAGCGCTTCATCGACAAGGGAATGACCTATGTCGTCCAGCCGCTGCATCAGGGCAACCTGGACAAGACGCTGGCGAAATACGCCGGCAAGGGCGATCTCATCATCAATCTCTCGGTCGAGGTTTCCTCGCTCGCTTTGATCCAGTGGTGCCAGAAGCACGGCGTGCTCTACACCGACACCTGCATCGAGCCCTGGGCCGATTACTACGACAACAAGGACATTCCCGAAGACCAGCGCACCAATTACTACCTCCGCCATTCGCTGCTGGAAGCGGCCAAGAAGTTCAAGAAGAACGGTCCTTCGGCGCTGGTGACGCATGGTGCCAATCCCGGCCTGATCAGCCATTTCGTGAAACACGGCCTGCTCGACATCGCGCGCATGCGCGGGTTGAAGGTGGAGAAGCCGAAGACGCGCGAGGCCTGGGCCAAGCTCATGCAGCAGGTCGGCGTGAAGACGATCCACGTCGCCGAACACGATCTGCAGATCAACGGCGATCCGAAGCAACCCAACGAATTCTGCAACACCTGGTCGATCCCCGGCTTCGTCGGCGAGGGATGCCAACCCGCCGAGCTCGGCTGGGGCACCCATGAGAAGCGTCTCCCGGATAACGGCGTGGAGCACAAGATCGGCTGCAAGGCGGCGATCTTCCTGCGCCAGCCGGGTTGCGTGACGGAGATGCGTTCCTGGACGCCGCATGGCGGCCCGATGGTCGGATATCTGATCACGCATGGCGAGGCGGTCTCGCTCAGCGACTATTTCACCGTCTTCGAGAAGGGCAAGCCGGTTTACCGGCCGACCGCGCATTACGCCTATCATCCCTGCAACGATGCCGTGCTCTCGGTGCGCGAATTCCAGATGAAGAACTTCACCATGCAGGATGGAGTCCGTCTGCTGAATGACGAGATCATCGACGGCATCGACGAGCTGGGCGCCCTGCTGATGGGCGATTTCGGCGCCTATTGGTACGGCTCGCAGCTTTCCGTGCATGAGGCACGCCGCCTGTTCGGGCCCGGCTACAACGCGACCTCGCCGCAGATCGCGTCACCCGTGCTGGCGGGCGCCATGTGGCTGATCGAGAATCCGGATCGCGGCGTCGTAGAGCCGGAGGATGTCGATCATGACTACATCCTCGATATCTGCCGGCCCTATCTAGGCCCGGTGGTGGGGTGCTGGTCGGACTGGACGCCGCTGCAAGACCGCGAGGTGCTGTTTCCGGAGCCCAATCTCGATCGCACCGATCCCTGGCAATTCGAGAATTTCCGTGTCCGCCGCTAGGATGCAACACCGGTTGCGGGATCGGCGGCCTTTGACTATGGTGCCGGCCGCCGATCCGGCGCCGGTCTCCGGCCTTAGGATTGGGGCGTAGCCAAGCGGTAAGGCAGCGGGTTTTGGTCCCGCCATCCCAGGTTCGAATCCTGGCGCCCCAGCCAATATTCCCGAGAAATTTATAAAATCACGACAAGAATTCATAAGATATTGTTTTATATCGGTTTTTTGAGATGCGACGATCGTAACGGGTGATAAGCGGCCCAGTGCGCGCCGGCGGCATCTTCGCCGCCATCGGGCAGACCTGCATGGCAGGTTCGCGCCTGCTGGTGCCTCGCTCGATGCACAACGAGGTGGTCGCGCGCATCGCTGAATGCGCAAAGACGATCGGGCTTGGGATGGGCGGCCGGTTCATCCTTACCGGCGTCAACAAGCCACGCTGAACTGAGCGCACCGGCACCACCCCTCCGTCCCGCCATCGCGGGTGGGTTTTTCGTTTCCATGCTGCCCCGCGCGAAAGCGCCCTATCCCCCGAATACGCAAGAGTGCCGCAGGTTACAGCGGTAGCGAAATCCGTTGTCGCGGCAATGATTCCGCAACGCGCTCCGGAGAGGCTTGGTCAAGGATCGGCTTCGGCAGAACACCGCCTTGCTCACGCAGCATCGACGCCAATCTGGCCGACGGTTTGATTTGCACGCCGTTCCTTCGAATCGCGACCGCCACGATCCAAGGCTCAGCAACCCACAGCCGGAGAGAAAAATGCAGTTTCAGAACCAGTTTCGCCGGGTCTCATCGTCGGTTTCCGGCACCACAGCCGACACTCTGCTCGCCGACATTCGTGAATTGGCGCCCGACATCACCGCGCGCGCAGCCGAGATCGAAACCGGGCGCCGGGTCCCGCTCGATATGGTTGAAGCGATGAAATCGATCGGGGTCTTCCGCATCTTCGTACCGCAAAGCCATGGCGGGCTGGAACTCGACCTTCCGACGGCGCTCGAGATCTACACGACGCTCGCCAAAATCGACGGCTCCGTCGGCTGGATCTCGGCGATCGGCAGCGGGGGCGCCCTCTTCGCGCCGTTGCTGCCGCGCAAGACCTACGATCGGATCTATCGGAACGGCCCGAACGTGACCATCGCCGGCTCGGCCC
>DASYDA010000142.1:0-2358 GCA_036499865.1 Dongiaceae bacterium
GGCGCTCACTCTGCTGTGACGGCTATTCCGGCGGCTCTTCCGGATAGCGCTCCGCGCCTTCCGGGATGACGAATCCCGGCAGCATGCGCTTGGTCCAGATGTGGATGGCGGATGCGAAGTCGACAGGTTCGTCCAGCGACCCCGCCTTCACCGTGAGCCGCTTTGAATCCGGCGCGGATTCATGCCAGAGACGCGAGCCGCAATTGGGGCAGAACGCGCAGCGCACCGTCCCCCTGCTATCGGCATCCCGCGCCCAGAAACGCGGCGAACCCCGGGTGACACGGAAGCCGGATCGGGGAATTTCCAGCGACATGCCGAAGGCCGAGGCGGATTGCTTCCGGCATTCCAGGCAGTGGCAGGCGTAAAGGGCGATGAGTTCGACGTCGATCCGATAGCGGATCTCGCCGCATTGGCATCGACCGGTCCTCATCGCGCCAGACGCCCAACCACGATGATCTCTTGCGCGTCCTCGCCGAAGGGTTGGCGTTGCCAATCGCCGAAGCAATGCTCCACGGCAAGGCCGGCTTCCGTGACGCGCGCAGCTAGCTCCGCCTGCGGTGTAAAGCGGAGCTGGAAATCCGCGCGGAAACGGCGACCGTCGTTCCGTGCGTGATAGTGCTCGACCACATCGAGGATTCTTCCGTTCGGCTGCATGGCAGCCTCATCATGAATGTCCACAGGACCGAACATCGCGGTCTCCACCCGGCGCAATGAAAGCTCCGGCGTCCATTCCAACCATTCCTCGGCGGCGGGGTTCCGGGTGTCGAAGCCGAAGCGGCCATCAGGCGCCAGATGCGCGGCGACGGTCGCCAGCAATGCCGCCTGATCTTCGTCGCTCAGCATGGCCTGGAAGGCGTGGCCGGTCATCAGGATGAAATCGAATTTGCGTTCGAGACGCATGGTGCGGGCGTCGCCTTCGATCCATTCGACGGCTTCCGCTGCCGTCTTGCGCCGTGCCACCTCCAGCATCGGCCGCGCAGGATCGACACCGACGCCGACACCGCCGAGTGCCGCGACGATGCCGCGCGTCACCGTGCCGGTGCCGCAGCCGAGATCGAGCACACTGCGCGCGCCGCCTTCCAAAGCGAGATCGCGGTAGAAGTCCGCGCTGGAGTCCCAGCCGTTCTCGTCATCATAGAGATTGGCAAGATCCGGCTGGTTGTAGTGGTCGGCCACGGCTTCGCCGATCAGCCCTGGACGAATTCGATGATGCAGCCATTGGCGACTTCCGGCGGCACCAAGCAGCCCTTGCCGGTCTTTATTACCGGCAGGTTGTGGCGTCGCAGATGGTCGAGGCAGCGATTCTTGTCGGCGACCTCGATCTTCATGGAGGCCATCCAGGGCGCCGGGTGATCCGGCAGGGGAACCAAGGCCTCGTAGAGCGCTTTCAAGCCGTCCGGATTGACGAAGCGGACGGCGCCAGCGCCGGTCTGCACGACGGTCAGCGCATCGGAAACCTTGAGCCGGTCGGGCCCGAAGAGCGGCAGATAGCCCAGAGCGGCCTTCACCGGATCTGCCGAGACGACGGTCACGGAAATAAGCCGGCGCGCCCGGTTGGCATGGCGCAGCCATTCCGGCCGCCGGATGATCTCCGGCGTCAGGTGATGGCAGAAGAAGGCGTTGATATCGGGTGTCGCGGCGGGCTTCGGGAAGATCAAGCTGAAGGCCGGAAGCTGATCGCCGTCCGGGAGCTCGATCTTGCGTTTGAGATCCTTGGGTCCGTCCGGCTCGGCGCCGGCCCGGACCAGGGCATCGCGGCAAGCTTGCGGATCGTCGGTCCCGAAAGCGAGGCCCATCAACCCTTCCCGATGCTCCAGGAACCGATCCAGCTTGTTGAGGAACTGATCGGGATCGACCACGCCGAGCAACTCGATATAGCCGGATTCCAGCATGACGCAGTAGTTGCCGGTACCCCAGCCGATATGCCGCCCGCGCGGCGTCAAGGTGAAGCCGAGATCGTGCCAGACGGATTTCGCGGCTTCGAGATCACGCACGCCGACCAGCGTGTGGTCGATGCCGGTGATGGCATCGGCGGCAAATTCGTCAACCATGGGCCCCCTGTTCCCCAAACTCACCCAACGAAAGCAAACCGCCGTCCCCGATGCCTTTATAGCATCGGAGACGGCGGTTTCAAAAGCCGGGAACCTTGCGAGGAACCTGACGGGTTAGTGGATCCCCATCGGATCAGTGGATCTTGGACCAGATCTTCCGCTTGGCCGCGTAGAAGAGCAGCGTGAAGACGACCAGGAACAGCATGGCCTTGAGACCGGTATGCTTGCGGTTCTCCATATTGGGCTCGCCGACCCAAGTGAGGAAGGCCGCGACGTCCTCGGCCTCGTCGTCGAGCTTGTTGGAATG
>DASYDA010000143.1:0-3883 GCA_036499865.1 Dongiaceae bacterium
GGGGCTCCGGTGACGGGCCAGGACCGCGCGCAGCTCTTCTGCGAGATCGTTCCGCTCTTGCGGAGAGAGGAAGGCGCCGACTTCCACCTGCCGGCCATGCGAGCGGAGGAAGAGTGCGTTATCCGGCTCGCCGGCGCGCTCGAGGATCACATTCAGCCAATAGGGCTGGAGGCGGGTGCTGCTGGCGCGCCCGCGTGCGTCGAAGCTCTCGAACAGCAGATGATCGGCATAGAGACGGATCCGCTCGGCGCGTCCATTGCCACGGTGATGGCGGCTGAACAGATACCAGAACAACAGCCATTCGCCGCCGAGGAAGCCGAAGATCGGCCAGGCGCCAATGACCAGGAAGACCATGCCGTAGAGAAAGATGATGACCGCGGTGCCGGAGATGAGGAAAAGATAGCCGCGCCGGTCGAGCGAGCGCCTGGGATAGAGCAGGGCCTCGAAGACCGGCGCCGCACGAACCTCCGGCGCAGGGCTGTTCATATCTTGGTCGTTCATGGCTGGCGAGTATAGACTGCCTCCCGCTGGGGGACCAAGCCCGGCACCGGTGATCGAGGGCACACTCCCGGCATGTTGAACAAGCAGCAGATCGAGACGTTTTTCGCGCGCCTGCAGGCGGCCAATCCCAATCCCCGCGGCGAGCTCGACTACATCAACCCCTATACCTTGCTGGTCGCGGTGGTGCTCTCCGCCCAGGCAACCGATGCCTCCGTCAACAAGGCGACGGAGCCGCTGTTCAAGATCGCTGACACGCCGGAAAAGATGGTGAAGCTCGGCGAAGCCAAGCTGAAAACCTTCATCAAGACCATCGGCCTTTTCAACACCAAGGCGAAGAACGTCATCCGGCTCTCGGAAATCCTGATCGCGGAACATGGCAGCAAGGTGCCGGCGGATCGCGAGATGCTGCAGACCCTGCCCGGCGTTGGCCGCAAGACCGCCAATGTGGTGCTCAATATCGCCTTCGGCCAGCCGACCATGGCGGTCGATACGCATATTTTCCGGATCGGCAATCGCACCGGCCTCGCCCCCGGCAAGGATCCGATGGAGGTCGAAGCCATGCTGGATAAGCGCGTGCCGGAGCCCTATCGGCTGCATGCGCATCACTGGCTGATCCTGCACGGCCGCTATATCTGCGTCGCGCGCAAGCCACGCTGCCCCGATTGCGTGGTGCGCGATGTCTGCCAATTCAAGCAGAAGACCGGGCCGGAAGACTTCGACTAGCCGGATCAGATTCTAGTTGGCCTGTGCCGTCGGGCGTTCCAGCAGCGATTTCAGGCAGCGGGCGGTGGGCTCGGCTTCGGCCTTGTGGGAGCGGGCTTCGACAAAGGTCACTTTAAGCGCGCCGTTCTCATCGTAAAGATAGAGATCGACGATGCAGTCTGCGGTTGCATATTGCCAGACTTGCGCGGGCTGTTCCTTGCGGATCCAGACCGGATCGCCGAGGGCGCGGCGCACCGCCATGTTGTCGAGGCCGACCAGCTCCTTGGGATCGCCGGTGAGATGCGCCGCGGTGCCGATAGCGGCGTCGCTCTGTGTCACCGCGGCGATGATCGTGGCCGATGCCGTGTGGGTCGTGGGATCGATTTGAACGACGGCGGGCTGGACTGACGGAGATTGAACGACGCCGGAGCTCGGCGGCATGACCTGGGGCTGCAGATCGGCTTGCGATCGATGCGTGCCGCCTTGGGGTATCTGGCAAGCCGCGAGCAGCAATGCTGCGATTGCGGCGCCGGCGATCCGGGTAGCGGTCCTTAGGCCCGATCGATCGGATCGGATCCTGGAAAATCTCGCCTGCCTCTGCCGCCCCAACATGGAAAGCCCCGGATTGCCGGGCCCTTATTCGGGGCTATCGCGAAGCGCCGCTGCGCCACGCTCCGTTGCATCGTAGAACCGGCCGCAGCAACCGCCCCGAAAATTGGCGCTGCGGCCGATGTTCTACTGTTTCCTTAGCCCACCGCCGCGGTGGGAGCCTGGATGATCTGCGCTTCCGGCAGGACTTCGACTTCACCGGAAAGCACGCCGCCACGCTCGATTTCCAACTGACCGTAGCGGATCTTGCCGAGCACCTTGCCGCCGGCACGGACGATCAAGCGCTGGCGCGCCGTAAGGTCGCCATCGAAGCGGCCGCTGATATCGGCGACATCGACTTCCGCCGCGCCCTTGAATTCGCCCGGGCCCATGATTTCGATGTTCTTGCAATCCTGCAGCACGGCCTCGACGCTGCCTTCGACCACCAGCGTGTCGCAGGTGCGGATTTCGCCGTTGAGCGAAATGTCCCGGCCGACGATCAGCTTCTTGTGGTCAGGTTCGATTTTCCCGGCCCCTGGAGTCGGGGTCGGCGTATCACGGCGGGGGCCGAAGACCGAAAGGTCCGGGCCGCGGCGCGCGATTTCCGGATTGACCGCAGGCCGACTGGCGGGCTGCGATGCGGGTGCATCAGGCCGCTGGTAGTTGCGGGCCTGGGTTTCCGACGCGTCCTTCGTCGGCGTTTCTGGGGTTTCGTCGTCGCGTTTTTTGCCAAACATGGTCGTTACCTTCCGTTAACCACACAGCCCCCGAAGGTGGTCGACCGATTACCGCGGCAACCGATCTTCCGCCAGATTTACCACAGATTCAAAAAGATGCACCATAAAAGCGGTGGCGAGAATCGGGGCAATTAAATTCACAATAGGGATTGTCGAAATGAAAGCGATCAACACTCCTGCGAGTGTAAAACGTCCGCGATTGGCCAAATAGAGTTGCTTCGCCGGTCCCCTTTGGAGACGGCGAAAGGCGGGCATTTCGTAGTATTCGCGGCCGAGCAGATAACCGTTGATTCCATAAGCGATGGCGAAATAGAGCGGCGGGAAGATCAGGAACGGCAGCGCCACCAAATTCGCAACCAGGGATAGCAACGCCAGCTTGAGCCCGTCCAATATGGTTTCCCACATCGGCACCTGAAAAGGCGCAGGCCGGCCGGGGTAATAGCGCGCTTCCACAGCTTCGATCACGCGTTCGGCGAAGACCGCGCTGATGGCGGCGGCCAGAGCCGGGAAGGTGAACCAGGCGATCACCGCGGTGGCCAGAAGTCCGCCGATCTGCGCCGCTTCGCCCCACCAGCCATGGAGGCCGGAGAGCCAGCCGATCAGCCACCAGGCGACCACCGCCGCCACCGCGAAAACCATGACCGTGAGCAGGACGCTGAGGCCGATCAAGCGCTGAATCGCCGGATCGGCCAATTGCGCGACCGCCTTGGAAATTGCCCCAAACACGAAATTTCCCCCTGTTCTCAAATATATAGGATGCCAGATTTAGGCATTTCCGGGCGCCGCCGCAATGGTCCCCGAAACGGCGAAAGTGGTCACCCGGCGCGGCTTGTAAGCCGGCTCGCGATCCCTATACTGCGCCGTCTTTCGCGCCTGCAACAGAGCGCCAAGGATATCGGCTTCCCTGGATTGGAATTTTTATGTCGGACAAGCATTTCGACGGCAAGCACTTCGATGTTTGCGGCATCGGCAATGCCATCGTCGATATCCTCGCCCATTGCGATGAGGAATTTATCGCCACGATGTCGCTCAGCAAGGGCGCCATGACCCTGGTCGATGCCGCACGCAGCGCGGAACTCTATGCGGCCATGGGGCCGGCGGTCGAGGTCTCCGGCGGCTCCTGCGCCAACACGATCGCCGGCATCGCCAGCCTCGGGGGGCGCGGCGCCTATATCGGCAAGGTCGGCAACGATCAGCTCGGCGGCATCTTCCGTCACGACATCCATGCGGCGGGGGTGCATTTCGAAACGCCGAGCGCCACCACCGACACGCCGACGGCCCGCTCGATGATCTTCGTGACCTCGGATGCCGAGCGCACCATGAACACCTATCTCGGCGCCTGCGTGGAGTTGACG
>DASYDA010000144.1:0-1925 GCA_036499865.1 Dongiaceae bacterium
CATGTCGATATTGAGAAGGAGTTGGCACCCGACAAGCTGCGCGATGCGCTCAACTTCCATCTGAAGCCGGCGCCGATCGCGGTGCTGGCGGCGGAAGTCGCGGCGCCGGATTTCCATGCGCGCTTCTCGGCGACCGGTCGCGCCTATCTCTACCGCATCGTCAACCGCCGCGCGCCGCTGACCGTGGACCGCAGCCGCGCCTGGCGGGTCGGAACGACGCTCGATGCCGCGGCGATGCACGAGGCGGCCCAGGTGCTGGTCGGCACGCACGATTTCACCACGTTCCGGGCCACGGAGTGCCAGTCGAAAACGCCGGTGAAGACCCTGGACCGCCTCAGCGTCCACCGCGTCGGCGAGGACCTGCAGGTGATCGCCGAAGCACGCTCCTTCCTGCACCACCAGGTCCGCAACATTGTCGGCACGTTGAGGCTGGTGGGCGGCGGCAAGTGGACGAAGGATGATGTGGCCGCGGCACTCGAGGCGTGCGACCGCACGCGGGGCGGACCCACGGCACCGCCGGATGGGCTCTATCTGACAAGAGTGAGTTATGACGTTTCCAATTCTAACTCGTCATCCCGGGGCTAGGAGGCTGTCTGAGTAGTCCCTGGTCAATTTGCGGGGAGTGTGATTCCTTGCTGGATCATGAGCAAGGAATTTCGCCCCTGGAAGATCGACGAGGCACAGATTCTGCCGCCGAGCGTGCAGGACTATGTGCCGGCGGACCACCTTTCGCGACTGATCGTGTCGCTGGTGCGGGAGGAGCTTGATCTTTCGGCGATAGTCGGCAGCTACCGCAGCGGCTTGGGTCAGCCGCCGTTTGATCCGCAGCTGATGACGGCGCTGCTTCTGCATGGCTATGCGAGCGGGATCTATGCGTCGCGTCGGATCGCCCGGGCGGCCGTGGAGCGTGCGGACTTCATGATGATCGTGGCGGGGGACGCACCGGACTTCCGCACGGTCTCGGATTTCCGGCGTCGGCATCTGAAGGCGCTGGCCGGGCTGTTCGTGCAGGTGCTGAAGCTGGCGGAGAAAGCCGGGCTGGTGAAGCTGGGGCATGTGGCGCTGGATGGCACCAAGATCAAAGCGAGCGCGTCCAAGCACAAGGCGATGAGTTACGAGCGGATGAAGAAGCGGGAAGCGGAGCTCAAAGCCGAAGTCGATCGCTGGCTGGCGGCGGCCGAGGCGGCCGATGCCGCGGAAGACAAGCTCTACGGCAGCAAACGCGGCGACGAGCTGCCGGACTGGGTGGCCGACAAGCAGAAGCGGCTGGAGAAGATCCGCGAGGCCAAGGCGGCGCTGGAGGCCGAAGCCAAGGCCGCGGCGGAGGAAGAGGAGCAACGCCGGGCCGAGGCCGAGGCAAAGCGCGTCGCCGAAGGACGCAGGAAGAACGGCAAAACGCCGGCGCCGCCCAAGGCCACACCCGACGCCAAGACGCAACGCAACTTCACCGATCCGGAAAGCCGTATCCTGAAGACCAAGGATGGATTCATCCAAGGCTACAACGCCCAGGCCGCGGTCGATGGCAAGGCCCAGATCATCGTCGCACAGACGCTGGCCGCCGGCATGAGCGACCAGGATCAACTGGTGCCGCTGATCGATGCGATCCGGGACAATCTGGATCGCAAGCCCAGGGAAGCGTCGGCCGATGCCGGCTACCTGAGCGAGGCCAATCTGGAAGCCCTTTCCGATCGCGGCATCAACGCTTACGTCGCGGCCGGAAGAGCCAGCCGCCCCGCACAGACCAGCCGCAAGCTCGCCGGACCGCTGACCAACGCCATGCAAGACAAGCTCAGGCGGGCCGGATGGCGAAGCCGCTACCGGCTCAGGAAGCAAATCGTCGAGCCGGTGTTCGGGCAGATCAAGCAGGCAAGGGGCTTCAGGCAGTTCCTGCTGCGCGGCCTCGAGAAAGTGAGGGCCGAATGGGC
>DASYDA010000145.1:0-14385 GCA_036499865.1 Dongiaceae bacterium
ATCGACAACACCAGCTATTACCGCATGGACCCCGATGTGCCGCTGGTGGTGCCGGAGGTCAATCCGGAAGACATCGCGCTCTATCGCAAGAAGGGCATCATCGCCAATCCGAACTGCTCCACCATCCAGATGGTGGTGGCGTTGAAGCCGCTGCATGATCTCGTGAAGATCAAGCGCGTGGTGGTCTCGACCTATCAGTCGGTTTCGGGCGCCGGCAAGGAGGGCATGGACGAGCTCTTCAACCAGACCCGCAACGTCTTCGTGAACGGCTCGCTCGACCACAAGAAATTCACCAAGCAGATCGCCTTCAACGTCATTCCCCATATCGACGTCTTCATG
Organism: Dongiaceae bacterium; assembly: GCA_036499865.1. GTDB lineage: Bacteria > Pseudomonadota > Alphaproteobacteria > Dongiales > Dongiaceae > Dongia. The sequence continues at coordinate 340 of DASYDA010000145.1, forward strand.
GATGACGGCGCGACCAAGGAAGAATGGAAGATGGCGGTCGAGACCCGGAAGATCCTCGATCCCGATATCGCGGTCACCGCCACCTGCGTGCGCGTGCCGGTTTTCATCGGCCATGCCGAGGCGGTCAATGTCGAATTCGAGAGCGAGATGGCGGTGGAACATGCCCGCGCCGCCTTGCGCACGGCGCCGGGCATCACCGTGGTCGATCACCGCGCCGATGAAGGCTATGTGACCCCCATCGAATGCGCCGGCGAGGACAATGTCTATGTCAGCCGTCTGCGGAAGGACCCGACCGTAACCTACGGCCTCAATATGTGGGTGGTGTCGGACAATCTCCGCAAGGGTGCCGCGCTCAACGCCGTGCAGATCGCGGAAGTCTTGATTCGCGATCATCTGAAGAAGGCGGCGTAGTTGCCCTGACGGCCGCCTCGGCATTTCAGTCTGACGAAAAACGCCGGTTTGGCTCGCGCCAGCCGGCGTTTGGCTTTAGTGAGCTTCGCGGTCCTTTTCTTTGGCTTCCGATAGTATTAGATTTGCAGAATTCTATCGGGGGTACTCATGACAGCTTTTCGATTTCTTCCCGTGCTGCTGCTGGCAGCAGCCGTCTCCGCGTGCAGCGCCGACGCGACAATTTCCAGCCAGCAGCCGAAGACGCAGGCCATTTCAAACAAGAGCTCCATTACCCTGCAGGTGACATCGACGCCAGATGACGATTCACAGGAGGTCGTGAAACGGCTTAGAAGCGAACTCTACGGCCATCTCTTGAGCGACGGCGTCTTTGGGCAAGTTGTCGACGCCAACGCGCCCGCGGATTATACGATGACCGTTGCCGTGGATCAGGTGCGGAAAGTCTCGCAGACGGCGCGAATCCTTCTCGGGGTCATTGCGGGCGACAATGAACTCACGGTTCATGTCGATCTCAAGAACGCCACAACCCACGCGAACGTCGCGCAGTTCGACGTAAAAGGAGAATCGGCCTCGCATCCCATGTCGTCCGAGAACGATATGGATTCTGCGATCGATAAGGTCGTCGAACAAATAATAACAGCGCTCCGCTGAACGCGAAGCTAATCGATCTTTTCCGCCAGGAGGCTTGGGTCGGTCTTTGCCCAGATCTCCTGGCTTTCGATGATCCTGAGCTCGTCCGCGTCCTGCTCGGCCGTGATCGCCGAAATCCGGCTCATGCCTTCCACGGCATTGCCGAGGGCGAGCGGCAGGTTGCGGCCCTTCAAGTACCGCCCGAGGAACAAGGCGGCGAAACAATCGCCATTGCCCGAAACGCGGATATCGTGGCGCCGCGCCTTGGCCTGCCAGAGGCCGCTTTCGTCCAGGGCGAGAGCGGTGATGACGTCGGGGTGATCCGCATCGGGGATGCCGGTCGCGATGACGAGGGCTTTACGGGTGCGCTGACGCAATGCTTGCAGGGCCGGCCGCACGTCCTTGAGGCAGGCTACGGGAAGGCCGCTGAGAAGCTGCAACTCAAAAATATTGGGAAAGAGGATATCGGCGCGGGGTACCAGGTCACGGGCGATCGCCTCGGCCAGGGCCTTGGAGACATAGAGATGGCCGTCATCGCCCATCACGGGGTCGCAGGCGAAGAGCACATCGGGCTTCGCCGCCCGCGCGGTCTCAAGGGCGGCGATGGCGACGGGAACGCTGGGGGCGTCGCCGAGATAACCGGTCAGAACCGCATCGAGCCGGTCCAGCAGCTTGAGCTTCCGCAACCCCTCCACCAGTTCCTCGAGCTGTGCTGCGTCGAATTTCCGTCCGGTGAACGAAGCCTTCGCCAGGTGGTTGGAATAGAGCACTGTCGGCAGCGACCAGACCTGATGGCCGAGCCGCTGCAGCGGAAATGTCGAGGCCTGATGGCCAACATGGCCATAGACCACGTGGGACTGGATGGAAAGGATGTTCATGGCGGCGGAGAAGTCCTGTGGACGGCCCGCATCCGGGCCTTATGTGAAGCACCCCGCACTGTTTAGAAGAACGGCGGCGATTTCAAGCCGCCGATTGCATCGATACAAGCCCCGACGCTGGTCTCGGCCTATTCATTAATGAGCCGCTGCGATGGCCGGTTTCGGCTGCCTGACACCGCCTTTCAACACACCCGATGCCGCCGTGGCAGCAGCACTCAGCATACCTGCCGTAAAGAGGAGGTCGTCCGTGCTGAAAATGGCCCAGACGGTGAGGGCCAAGCAGAGAAAGATCGCCATTGCCCATCCGAATTCCCGGATGCCCGCCGGCAATATATGGACGGCCTGGAGACCGAGCCTTTGCAGTGCCTGCCAGATGCGCGGGACTGCCATGATGAACAGGACGCCGACGATCGATGCCGCGGCAAAAGTTTGAAAATGGGGATCGAGGTCCGTGTCGCGGGAACCCGCACGCAGAGCGAGGAGCGACAAACAAATCAGAACAAATCCAGCGCTTCGCCAGAGATCGGGGCGATCGCTTGCGAAGGTCTTCGCGATGCGGTCCAACAGAGGCGCTATCAACAAGACCAGAACAGACGAAAGGCCTATGAGGCTCAGCGCCTCGACCTTCGCGATCTTGATGCCGAAACCGGGCTGGCCGCCGTCCGTCACGCCCCGATCCCTAAAGAACGCCTCGATCTCCCATTGGGCCGGAGCAATATCGCCGTAAGTGGCATGGAATATCCCGCCGAGCAGGGGGAGGCCGACCGCAAGGCAAACCGGGATCTAGGTCTTCGAACCGGGAAAAGCACGATAAATCGTCGCCGCAAGCGCGATCTCCCCAGCAAAGAATGCCCAGAACACCACCACACGGATGACGGCGGCACGCTGCTCGATGTCATGAAAGGGCAAGGCCGCGACGGATCCGAACGCGATCGGCCTGAACCCTCCACCGATCACCACCATGACGCTGAAGCTGACAAGAAAAAACATTTCCAGCAAATCGGGATTCCAGATGTGGCGCTGTCCATCCTGGTCATTTGGCCGGATCTGCGCGGAATGGCCCTGCGCCAATCGCTTTTGAACCGAGACAGCGAATCCGATGACCGCAATGCAGGAGGCGCCCACCATATGGACCCCAAGATAGGCCATGAGCTTCACGACAACCGGAACGAAGTCATCTTTCATGGCCAGAATGAGCGCCCAGGTGATCAGCGCGCCGGCGATCAATGTGCCGATCGTTAAAAGGAAAAGCCGGGTCCGGACGCGTGGCCCCCGCCAGACGACGGCACTCTCTGACGGATCCATATAGGGAGCGGCGAAAAGTGCGAGGAACCGCACCAGCCCGGCAATGAAGGCCAGGGAGGCGCACGCAGTAACGAGCAGCGGCAGGAAGTTGTCCCAGTTCATTCTCGCCAGCGTTCCGGATGCTCCGGATTCGCGAAGAGCTAAGCGCCTGGAGCGGGAATATGCAACTTGAAATCGAGAAAAGGTGCAGGTGAAGCGAATTGAACCTCCGCGACGCTCCCGCTAGCATGCCGCCGGGCGGATCGGTTCGGGGCGGCATGAAAACCAGTTCAGGCAACTTCTTCGAGGACTTCCAGCTCGGGCAGGTCATTCGGCACTCCGTGCCGCGGACCGTGACGGCGGGTGATGTGGCACTCTATATCGGCCTGACCGGCTCGCGTTTCGCCTTGCCCTCTTCGGACGAGTTCGCCCAAGGCTGCGGCTTCCAGCGCGCGCCGATCGACGATCTCCTGGTTTTCCATATGGTGTTCGGGCGGACGGTCGCGGATATCTCGCTGAACGCCGTCGCCAATCTTGGCTATGCCGGCTGCCGCTTCGGCATCCCGGTCTTTCCCGGCGACAGTCTGAGCGCCGTCTCGACGGTGATCGGCCTCAAGGAGAATTCCAACCGCGAGACCGGTACGGTTTATGTGCGAACCGTCGGTCTCAACGACCGGGATCAGGTCGTGCTCGACTATATCCGCTGGGTGATGGTGCGGAAGCGCGATGCCGCCGCGCTGGCGCCCGAGCCCGTCGTTCCCGATCTGCCGAAGGAAGTCGGCACGGTCGATTTCACGGTGCCGGAGTTCCTCGATTTCCGCGGTTACGACCCCGACCTCGCGGGTTCCCGCTATCTCTGGGAGGATTACGCGGTCGGCGAGAAGATCGACCATGTGGACGGCATGACCCTGGAGGAAGCGGACCACATGACGGCGGCCCGGCTCTACCAGAACAATGCCAAGGTGCATTTCAACCAGCTTTCGGAAGCCAAGGGCCGTTTCGGCAAGCGCCTGGTCTATGGCGGCCATATCATCTCGCTGGCGCGCGCCCTTTCATGCAACGGGCTCGCCAATGCATTTCGCGTGGCGGCGATCCATGGCGGCCGGCATGTCGCACCCAGTTTCGCCGGCGACACCGTCTATGCCTGGACCGAAGTGCTGGCACGGGACGAGATGCCCGCTCGGCCGGATATCGGCGCCCTGCGGCTGCGCACCATTGCGACCAAGGATCACACCTGCGCGGATTTTCCATCCGCGGAGCCGGATGGAAAATATTTGGAGGCCGTGGTGCTCGATCTGGATTACAGCGTGTTGATGCCGCGCCGTCGGTGATCCGTTAACCGCGTGTTTCGGTTTTTCGCCGTTAACATTGATGCGCTTAACATTGACGCTCTGGGGTGAAAGGCGTATCTGTTCGATAGCTTTGCTGCAGTGCAATCGCGCAAGATGCTTTCTCGTCCCCATGCGATTCGCCCCTTTTGCCTGAAGGAACTCACTAAAGCCCGTCATGACCACTCATCCCTCCGGCCATCCCGCTGGTCATCCAAGACCGCTCTCACCGCATCTCGGCATCTATCGGCGCCAGCTCACCTCGGTTCTCTCCATTGTGCATCGCCTCACCGGCATCGGCCTCGCCGTCGGCCTGCTCTATCTGGTGTACTGGCTGGCGGCCGCGGCGCGCGGCGACGATGCCTTCGACGGGATGCAGAGCTTCAACGGCTCCTTCATCGGCCGTCTTCTGCTGTTCGGATGGACCGTCGCCTTCTTCTATCACCTGCTGAACGGCATCCGGCACCTTGCCTGGGATGTGGGTCTCGGTTTCGAGCTGCCGGCAACCTATCGCTCCGGCTGGGCCGTGGTGATCGGCACGGCGGTGCTGACCATCGGCACCTGGGTTCTCGGCTATTACGAAATGGGCAGCCTCTGATGGCCGATACGACGAAATCCATCAAATCCATGCGCAGCGAAATGGCGCGGGTGCGCGGCCTCGGCTCTGCCAAGGAAGGCGCCCAGCATTGGTGGATGCAGCGCCTGACCGCCGTGGCGCTGATTCCGCTCGGCATCTGGCTCGTGGCTTCGCTGGTGGGGCTGGCGGGCGCCGATCGCGCGGCAATTGCCTTATGGCTGAGTTCGCCCTTCACCCTGGGCGCGCTTCCGCTGCTGCTCCTGGCGACGCTTTACCACGCGGTCCTCGGCCTGCAGGTCGTGATCGAAGACTATGTCCATACCGAAGCGACCAAGATCGCGTCGATCATCCTGATGAAACTCGCGGCTTTTGCGCTGGGCGCGATCGCCGTTGTCTCCCTGCTGATCGTCGCCTTCCGAGGTTGACCAAAGGGGCTGACACCAAACCAACTTTGATTCTCATGCGTAAGATTGGCCATGGCTGAAAACGAAACCAACGGGAAGGCGCCCGGCGCGCCCAAAATCAACGGTGACGCCTATCCCTTCGTCGATCACACATATGATGTGGTCGTGGTGGGGGCCGGCGGCGCCGGATTGCGCGCCACCTTCGGCATGGCGGAAAAGGGCCTGAAGACCGCCTGCATCTCCAAGGTCTATCCGACCCGCAGCCACACCGTTGCGGCGCAAGGCGGCATCTCCGCCTCGCTCGGCAATATGGGGCCGGATGACTGGCGCTGGCACATGTACGACACCATCAAGGGGTCGGACTGGCTGGGCGACCAGGACGCCATCGAATACATGGTGCGGGAAGCCGTGCCGGCGATCATCGAGCTCGAGCATTACGGTGTGCCCTTCAGCCGCACCGAGGCCGGCAAGATCTACCAGCGGCCGTTCGGCGGCATGACGACCGAGTTCGGCAAAGGCATCGCCCAGCGCACCTGCGCCGCCGCTGATCGCACCGGCCATGCCATCCTGCACACGCTCTATCAGCAGGCGCTGAAGCATCACGCCGAGTTCTTCGTCGAATATTTCGCCATCGACTTGATGATGGACGAATCCGGCGCCTGCGTCGGCGTGGTCGCCTGGAATCTCGATGACGGCACCATCCACCGTTTCCACGCCAAGCAGACCGTGTTGGCGACCGGCGGCTACGGCCGGGTCTATTTCTCCTGCACCTCCGCCCATACCTGCACCGGCGACGGCAATGCCATGGCGCTCCGCGCGGGCTTGCCGGTCCAGGATATGGAATTCGTCCAGTTCCACCCGACCGGCATCTACGGCGCCGGTTGCCTGATCACTGAAGGCGTGCGCGGCGAAGGCGGTTATCTCACCAATTCCGCCGGCGAGCGTTTCATGGAGCGCTATGCGCCCTCGGCCAAGGACCTCGCCTCCCGCGACGTGGTCAGCCGCGCCATGACCATGGAGATCCGCGAAGGCCGCGGCGTCGGCGAGCACAAGGACCATATCCATCTTCACATCGAGCATCTCGACCCGAAGATCATCCATGAACGGCTGCCCGGCATCGCCGAGACGGCGCGGATCTTCGCCGGCGTCGATGTGACCCGGGAGCCGATCCCGGTGCTGCCGACCTGTCATTATAATATGGGCGGCGTGCCGACCAATTTCCGCGGCGAGGTTGTCACCAAGAAGGGCGAGGACGCGAATGCTAGTGTGCCCGGCCTGATGGCGATCGGCGAGGCGGCCTGCGTCTCGGTGCATGGCGCCAACCGCCTGGGCTCGAATTCGCTGCTCGATCTCGTGGTGTTCGGCCGCGCTGCCGCGATCCGCGCCGCGGAACTGCTCAGCAAGAACGAGCCGCACCGGCCGCTGCCGAGGGATGCCGGCGATTTCGCCGTGCAGCGCCTGGACAAGGTGCGCCAGGCCAAAGGAGACATCCCGACCGCCCAGCTCCGCCTCGATATGCAGAAGGTGATGCAAAACGATTGCGCGGTGTTCCGCACCGGCAAGAGCTTGGGCGAAGGTGTCGCCAAGATGCGCGAAATCCATAAGAATCTCGGCCGCGTGAAGGTCGAGGACCGCTCGTTGATCTGGAACAGCGACCTCATGGAGACGCTGGAACTCGACAATCTGCTGATCCAATCCGTGGTTTCGATCGAGTCCGCGCAGAACCGCGAGGAAAGCCGCGGCGCCCACGCGCGCGAGGACTTCACCGAGCGCGACGACCAGAAATGGATGAAGCACACCATTTCCTGGATGGACCATGACGGCAAGGTGAAGATCGATTACCGCCCGGTCCATATGCAGCCGCTTTCCAACGACGTGCAATCCTTCCCGCCCAAGGCGCGGGTCTATTAAGCATCGAGCGCAACCATGGCCGAACTCACCCTTCCCGCCGGCTCCAAACCCAAGCCCGGCAAGACCTTCAAGGCGCCGGCCGGGGCGAAGCGCGTCAAGATCTTCCAGGTCTATCGCTGGGATCCGGATGTCGGCGGCAATCCGCGGATCGATTCTTACGAGGTCGATCTCGATCAGTGCGGCCCGATGGTCCTGGACGCCGTCATCAAGATCAAGAACGAGATCGATTCGACGCTGACCTTCCGCCGCTCCTGCCGCGAGGGCGTCTGCGGCTCCTGCGCCATGAACATCGACGGCACCAACACGCTCGCTTGCACCAAATTCATCAGCGAGATCAAAGGCGACGCCAAGATCTATCCCTTGCCGCATATGCCGGTGGTGAAGGATCTTGTGCCGGATCTCACGCATATTTTCGCGCAATATGAATCGATCGAGCCCTGGCTGAAGTCGGAATCGGTGCCGCCGGAGCGCGAGCGCCCGCAATCGCCGGAAGAGCGCGCCAAGCTGGACGGGCTCTGGGAATGCATCCTCTGTTTCTCCTGCTCGACCGCTTGTCCCTCCTATTGGTGGAACGGCGACCGCTATCTCGGCCCTGCCATCCTGCTGCAGGCCTATCGCTGGATCGCGGATTCGCGGGACGAGGCCACTGGTGAACGGCTCGATCAGCTCGAGGATCCGTTCCGGCTCTATCGGTGCCACACCATCATGAACTGCACCAAGACCTGCCCGAAAAGCCTCAATCCGGCCAAGGCGATTGCCGAGATCAAGCAGTTGATGGTCGCGCGCCGTTAAAACTTAACGCGCCTATAGTATCTCAATGTGACCCGCATCTCTTTGATCGGGTGAACCTCTTTACTAGGCTCCGGCGTCTCATGGCGTCGGCTGTGAGCCGATTCGTTTATCCGGGGGATGAATATCATGCGCAATCCATATCGTTCGAGCCGCCCTTTCTTGAAGAGATCGGCGGCTGTTCTTCTCGTGCTCGGCTCTCTGGCGCTGAACGCCTGCGGGAAGGATAGCGTCGCCGAGCGTCAAAAACAGGCGAACGATCTCGCCAAGGGGATCGAGGATTATCTCGCCGCCGCCGAGACCGGGAGCGCCGCCGGCCTGCATCACGACAAGGTCACCGTGACGCCGGTCGAGGGCGACGACTTTGCGGTGACGATCTCGGGCGTCAAATTTGGCACTTCCCAGACAAGCCGCGCCGAGATCGGTGACATCTCCTATCGTATAAAGCTCAAGGAGAACGGCGACTACACCGCGGATCAGCTCGCCTATGCCCACGAAATTCCGGTTCTCGGCGCCGATGGCAAACCGGTCGGGTCGGTGAAGCTGGAACCGGGGAACTTTCAGGCGGAATGGTCGAAGGCGCTCAACACCTTCATCGCGCTCGATTGGCAGGTGAAGAACTTCGATGCGCGGGGCGTCGCGGCGGATGAGGGTGCCGTCGCCGCCCAGGCGATGGAGTTCAAGATCGACACCACCGACAAGGGGAACGGCATCGTCGATCAGAAAGACAGCATGAGCGTCGATTCTCTCACGGTGAGCGATCCCGGCTCGCAGCAAAAGCTCTCGATCGCGAAGATGAGCGGATCCGGCTCCATGTCGGGATTGGATATCCGCGCCTTCCAGGCCGGGATGGCGAAGCTGCGGGGCATCGCCACGAAAGCGGCTGCCTTGCCGCAAGGGGAGGTTGCGCAAGGGCAGGACGCGCAGGATCAAACAGCACAGGCGTTGAATGGGCAGGCGTTGAATGGACAGGCGTCGAACGGAGCCGCGCCGGCTCCAGCCGGAGGTCTGTCCGACGAGGATCGCAAAACGGCAAGCGATCTGGTGCATCAACTGCCCAAGGTGCTCGGCAGCCTCGATTATAATTTCACAGTCGAGGGGGTGTCCGCTTCGGAAAGCAGCGATACCGAAAGCTTCAAGCTGGCTTCGGCCGGTTTCGCTCTCGGCGTCAAGGATCTGAACAGCGACAAGTCCGAACTCGATTTCGAGATCAAGCATGATGGGCTGACCCTGGGCGGCACCCAGGATCCCGTGATGAAGGCGTTGCTGCCGCATACCGGAAATCTCGCGCTTTCCTTCGTGGATATTCCAACGCCGGCCCTGCTTGATGCCATGGCGCAATCCTTGCCCAATCTGCTGACCGGCGATCAGACGTCGCGGCAGATGGGCTTGTTCATGCTGATGGGCTCGATGAGCGAGCTGCTGCAGAAGTCCGACATCAAGGTGAAGATCAATCCATCCGGCCTTGCCGCCGAGCAGGCGAAACTGACGGCGCAAGGCGATCTCAAGGTGGCGACGACGCCTTACATGGCGATCGGTACCGTCACCGCGATGGTGACCGGCCTTGACGACCTGATCAACACGCTCGGCGCGGCACCTGCGAGTCAGCCGGACGTCATGCAAGCCATCGCGATGCTCCAATCGCTGAAAGGCTACGGCCAGCGTTCGAACGGCACTGACGGCAAACCGGTCGATCAATACAAATTCGATCTGACGCCGGACGGGCAGATGCTGGTGAACGGTAAACCGATCAACGGCCTCTAGAAAATTTTCCATCGCGCGACGCGACGAGGCGCAATGCCTCGTCGCGTTTTGTTTTTCACCGCCGCCTCATCTCTTCTTCGAAGGCGTTCGATGCCGAATCTGTTGCATCGATGACTCACGCATGCGTGATTCGATGGCGGATCGAAGCAGTTTGTTAACTTGCCCGTGGATAAAAATAAAAAAATATGTTCACATCTGCGCAATATGCATATTGACCGAGTCGCAAATCTGCATTCCCTCGGACCGTTGGTCTCTTCGATGACGGATGACGGACCGCTTGCTGCCTATCGCGCCTTGAGAGGCAGCGGTCGTCTGATTCATGACGCGGCGCAGGAAGTTGCGGCGGCAAAACTCCAATCGCTTTCGAATGCGCTGAAGGATTATCAGCCGAGCGGTCGCGCGACCTGGCTGGATCGCTGGCGCCAGCGCCTCGGCATCGGCCGTCGGGACGATGCGGAAGCCGATGTGGCCTCGCAGGGCCTCTATATCTACGGCGCCGTCGGGCGGGGCAAATCCATGCTGATGGATCTGTTCTTCCAGTCTGCTCCGGTTCTCGCCAAGCGGCGGGTGCATTTCCATGCCTTCATGCTGGAGGTCCACGAGACCTTGCATCACTGGCGGCAGGAGAAGCCGAAGGAGTTCGATCTCATCCCGGCGCTCGCCGACAAGCTGGCGGAAGAGACCTGGCTGCTCTGCTTCGACGAATTCCACGTCACCAATATCGCCGACGCCATGATCCTCGGCCGGTTGTTCACCGAATTGTTCGATCGCGGCGTCGTGGTGGTGGCGACCTCGAATTGGGCGCCGGACGATCTCTATAAGGATGGATTGCAGCGCGATCGCTTCCTGCCCTTCATCGCGCTGCTGAAAGAGCGGCTCGATGTGCTGGAACTCGATGCCGCGCGCGACTATCGCCTGGAGCGCCTGAAGGATCTCAGCCTCTATCACTATCCGGCAGGCCCGAGCTCCGATGCCAAGATGAAGGCGGCCTTCGCGCAGCTTTCCGGCGGCGCGCCGATGGTTCCGAATTCACTGACCGTGCAAGGCCGTCGCCTGGATGTGTCGCGACAGGCCGGCCAGGTCGCTTGGTTCGATTTCGAGGAATTGTGCGCGCGGCCGCTGGGCGCCGCCGATTATCTGGCGCTCGCGGCCCACTATCCGGTGATGCTGCTCGATCATGTGCCGCGGCTGACGCCGGAGGTTCGTGACCAGGCGCGCCGCTTCATGACTTTGATCGACGAACTCTATGAGCATCGCGTCACCGTGGTCATCGCGGCGGCGGATCGGCCCGAGCGTCTTTATCAAGAAGGCGACGGCGTTTTCGAGTTTGAGCGAACGGTTTCGCGGCTCAACGAAATGCAGTCGGTGGACTATCTCAACCGACCGCATTTGACGTGAGCTTTGCGGTCGAATTTGCTCTGCTTGGCGGAAATGGAACAGAGCCCTGTTAATGACTCTTGCTCTTGTGTCAAAATGAGAGTATCTACTCAAGATCTAGGGTCAGGCCACGTGTGGGCGCGTTGCATTGCCGCTTTGGGGATATGGCAATGCGTAAACTGATCGGGACAGCTTAATTTCATGGCACGTAAAAAGATTGCACTCATCGGCGCCGGGCAAATCGGCGGCACCCTGGCGCTCCTCGCCGGGCTGAAGGATCTTGGCGACGTTGTGTTGTTCGACGTGGTCGATGGCGTGCCTCAGGGCAAGGCCCTCGATATCGCCGAGGCTTCGCCGATCGAAGGCTTCGACGCCGTCTATACCGGCAGCAGCAAATATGAAGGCATCAAGGGCGCCGATGTGGTGATCGTCACCGCCGGCATTCCCCGCAAGCCAGGCATGAGCCGCGACGATCTCATCGCGACCAATGCGAAGGTGATCGGGGCCGTCGGCGCCGCCATCAAGAAGCATTGCCCCAAGGCCTTCGTTATCGTCATCACCAATCCGCTCGACGTGATGGTTTATGTGATGCAGCAGGCCTGCGGCCTTCCGGCCAATCGCGTGGTCGGCATGGCGGGCGTGCTGGATTCGGCCCGCTTCCGCTACTTCCTCGCCGAGGAATTCAAGGTTTCGGTCGAAGATGTCACGGCCTTCGTGCTCGGCGGTCATGGCGATACCATGGTTCCGCTCGCCCGATATTCCTCCGTGGCCGGCATCCCGCTCCCCGATCTGGTGAAGATGGGCTGGACCACCAAGGAGAAGCTTGACGCGATCGTGCAGCGCACCCGCGACGGCGGCGCCGAGATCGTCAATCTCCTGAAGACCGGTTCCGCCTTTTACGCGCCCGCAGCGGCCGCGATCCAGATGGCGGAAGCCTATCTCAAGGACAAGAAACGCGTATTACCCTGTGCCGCTCAATTGAACGGCGAATACGGGGTTAAGGGACTCTATGTCGGCGTACCGGTCGTAATTGGTGCTGGCGGCGTAGAGAGGGTGGTCGAGATTGACTTGAACAAGGCCGAAAAAGCCATGTTCGATAAGTCGGTCGCGGCCGTTAGGGGCCTCATCGATGTGGTGAGGAAGCTTCAACGAGGAGAGAAATGATGACGAAGTTGATGGAACTGGCGGCGAAGAAAGCTGCCAAGAAGTCCGGCAAAAAGGTTGCCAAGAAGGCCGCCAAGAAGCCAGCCGCCAAGAAGAAGGCGAAGAAGTAAAACTACCGACGCCCTTCGGGGCGTCGAATAGTTCGCGACGGCGTCAGTCCTGCCGTCTTGCGGGCGGGTTCAAGTTCAATTGGCTTGAACCCGTCGGTCAAGGTGGTAGAGTGCGTCATGCTGCACCACAGCATTTCGCCGGCTGCCGCCGTCGCTTTGCTTTTTCATGGACCGGTCATTTCAGGCTCGGTCGATAGAAGAGCACCGAGGGCGGCCTTAGGTTGAAATTAACCTCGATAAGGCTAGAACGCACACCTCTCACCCTCCATCGCAACGGATCGCCTGCACCATGGCAAGTTCGACGATGGCATTCCTTCCCTCCGCTTCTCGGGACAGTATCGCATGAACATTCACGAGTATCAGGCCAAGACCCTGATCGGAAAATTCGGCGTGGCGACGCCAAAAGGCCAGGTCGCCTACACCGCCGACGAAGCCGTTCAGGCGGCGCAGAATTTGGCCGGATCGGTCTGGGTGGTGAAAGCCCAGATCCATGCCGGCGGACGCGGCAAGGCCGGCGGCGTCAAGGTCGTGAAATCGATCGACGATGTCCGTGCCGCCGCAGCCCAGATGCTCGGCATGACGCTGGTAACGCACCAGACCGGCCCGGCCGGCAAGGTGGTGAAGCGGATCTATGTGGAGAGCGGCTGCGACATCAAGCGCGAGCTTTACCTCGGCATGCTGGTTGATCGCGCCACGTCGCGCATCACCGTCATGGCTTCGACCGAAGGCGGCATGGAGATTGAAGAGGTCGCCGCCAAGCATCCGGAAAAAATCCTCAAAGTCGCCGTCGATCCGGCGACCGGCATCCAGCCCTTCCACGCCCGTGAGATCGCCTTCGGCCTCGGCCTTGAAGGCAACCAGGTCGGTTCCGCCGTCAAATTCATCCTGGCGCTCTATCGGGCCTTCACCGAGCTCGACTGCTCGATCGTCGAGATCAATCCTCTGGTGGTGACCGGCAGCGGCGATGTGCTGGCGCTCGACGCCAAGGTCAATTTCGACGACAACGCGCTCTACCGCCATAAAGAGGTGGAAGAGCTGCGCGATCCCGATGAAGAAGACCCGGCGGAGCTGGAAGCCGCCAAGCACAGCCTCAATTACATCAAGCTCGACGGCAGCATCGGCTGCATGGTGAACGGCGCCGGCCTCGCCATGGCGACCATGGACATCATCAAACTCTATGGCGGCGCGCCGGCGAACTTCCTGGATGTCGGCGGCGGCGCCACCAAGGAGCGCGTCACCACGGCGTTCAAGATCATCCTCTCGGATTCCAACGTCGAAGGTATCCTGGTCAATATCTTCGGCGGCATCATGCGCTGCGACGTGATCGCGGAAGGCGTGGTCGCCGCGGCGAAAGAAGTTTCGCTGCACGTGCCCCTGGTCGTGCGGCTGGAAGGCACCAATGTCGAGCTCGGCAAGAAGATC
>DASYDA010000146.1:0-1577 GCA_036499865.1 Dongiaceae bacterium
CCGCCCCACTATGTTCCCGCCGCAATTCGAGTTTGAAGGATACCGACCATGAAGGTCATTCATTCCCTGAAGTCGGCGAAGACGCGGCATAAGGATTGCCGCATCGTGCGTCGCCGCGGTCGGGTCTATGTGATCAACAAGACCAATCCGCGTTTCAAGGCCCGGCAAGGCTAAACCACCGGGGCGGAAAGCCGTTTGCAGCTTCGCTGAAGCTGCCGAGAGACGATAAGCCGCGTGGGCGTCGCCCGCGCGGTTTTCATTTGGGGATTCGGCGTTTCCCCGATTCCGTTTTCGATGTTTTCGGGCAATAGTGCGGCCATGCGCATGCCTGAACCCGATGCTCGCGCCATCGCGGATAAACCGCGACTGGCCGCCGCCCTGACCCAGCTTCTCGGACCCGAAAGCGTGATCGCCGATCCGGTGGCGCTGAAGGCCTATGAATCCGACGGCCTCACCGCCTATCGCCAGGCGCCGCTGATCGTGACCCTGCCGCGCAACACCCAGGAGGTGGCGAAGGTCTTGCGCTTCTGCGCGGAGCATGGGGTGAAGGTGGTGCCGCGGGGGGCTGGAACCTCGCTCTCCGGCGGTGCTTTACCCCTGGCCGATGGTGTGGTGCTGGGCTTGGGGAAACTGAACAAAATCCTGGAGATTGATCTCGCCAATCGCTGCGCCGTGGTGCAGCCGGGCGTGGCCAATCTCGCGATCAGCCATGCGGTCGCCGGTTCCGGCTTCTATTACGCGCCGGATCCCTCGAGCCAGATCGCATGCTCGATCGGCGGCAATGTGGCGGAAAATTCCGGCGGCGTGCATTGCCTGAAATACGGACTCACCACCAACAATCTGCTGGGGCTCGAAGTCGTGCTGATCGACGGCACGGTGATCCGCCTGGGCGGCAAGCATCTCGATTCCGCGGGCTACGACCTCATGGGCGTGCTGACCGGATCGGAAGGCCTGCTGGGCGTCGTGACCGAGGTGACAGTCCGGCTGCTGAAGCGGCCGGAAACCGCGCGGGCCTTGGTCGCGGGCTTCCCGAGCAATGAACAAGCCGGCGCCGCGGTCGCCGCGGTGATTGCCGCCGGCATCATCCCGGCTGGCATGGAGATGATGGACCGGCCGGCCATCCATGCGGCGGAGGATTTCGTGCATGCCGGCTATCCGCTGGATGCCGAGGCGCTGCTGATCGTGGAGCTCGACGGCGTTCAGGTGGAGTGCAGCCATCTGCTGCAGCGGGTGAAGGAGATCGCCGAAGCGAACGGCGCCACCACCTTGCGGGTCAGCGAGAACGAAGCGGACCGGCTGAAGATCTGGGCCGGGCGCAAGGCCGCGTTTCCCGCGGTCGGCCGCATCTCACCGGATTATTACTGCATGGACGGCACGATCCCACGCCGCCGCCTGCCGGAAGTGTTGACGCGGATGGCGGCGCTCTCGAAGCAGCACGGGCTCAGGGTCGCCAATGTCTTTCATGCCGGCGACGGCAATCTGCATCCGCTGATCCTCTACGATGCCAACAAGCCGGGCGAGCTCGACGCCGCGGAGGCCTTCGGCAGCGATATTCTCAGGCTCTGCGTCGAGGTCGG
>DASYDA010000147.1:0-2007 GCA_036499865.1 Dongiaceae bacterium
CCGCCCCACGGGTGCTGACATAACGCAAAATCCACCTCCGGAATGCGGCGCTAGACTAGGGGGGTCTTCCCCCCGGCGCAAGCTTGCGCCCGGCTATTGCAGGCGTTCCGGCGGCAGCCAGAGCGTGACCGAGGTGCCCTCCCCGAGCCGGCTTTTCAGCTTGAGGGTTCCACCATGCATTTCCGCGATGCGCCGCGCGATGGCAAGGCCGAGGCCGGTCCCTTCCCGCTTCCGGCTGACATCCCGGTCGGCGCCCTGGAAGAACGGTTCGAAGCACCGCTCCACCGTCTCGGGCGACATGCCCCGGCCATTGTCGGTGACGATCAGGAACAGCCCTTCGGCACTCGCCTCGGCCTTCAATTCGATGCGTCCGCCGGAGGGCGTGAATTTGATCGCATTGGCCATCAAATTGACAACGATCTGCGTGATCGCGCGGGGATCGGCATAGAGGCTGGCGCCGCCCAGCGCGAGATGCGTGTCAAAAGTGATCTCCTTCCCGTCCATATCTTGGGACACCTGGCTTACCGCCCGGTTCAAAGTGGCGGCGAGATCGAACACCTCCTCGATCAGGGTGAACTGGCCGGATTCGAGCTTCGACATGTCGAGGATCTCGTTGATCATGCGCAGCAGGTGACGGCCCGAGCCGGCGATGTCGCTGACGTGATCCCGTTGTTGCGAATTGAGGGATCCGAAGGCTTCCCCCTTCAGCACGTCGGCAAACCCGATCACCGCGTTCATCGGCGTGCGGAGCTCATGGCTGACCGTGGCGAGGAAACTCGACTTGGCCCGGTTCGCCGCCTCGGCCTGATTCTTGGCACCCACCAATTGGCGCTGGCTTTCCTCCAAAGCAAGTTCGCGCTGCTTCTGGCTGGAGACGTCCATCATGACGCCGCGCAATTCCAAGGAACCGTCGACCTTGTGGTCCACGCGAAAGAGATCGCGCACCCAGACCTCAGGGCCATCCGGCGATGTCAGCCGGTATTCCCATTCGAAATCCCGCTCGGGCGGCAGCTCTTCCTCGGCGCTGCGACGCATGCGTTCGCGGTCTTCGGGATGCATGAAATCGAGCCAGGCGCCGGGTCTTTCCCATTCGGCCATGCTTCGGCCGAACACCGCGGCCGCCCGATCGCTGATATAGCTGTAAGTGAGAAAGTCCGGGCCGGCCTTGGCATAGGGCACCACGCGACCGCTCTCCACCATCATGCGGAGCCGGCTTTCGCTCTCCAGGATATGGTCCTGCTGCCGGTCCTGTTCGGAACGCGCGATGGCGACGACCAGCAATCCGATCAGAACCGCCGCCAGCAGCGCCGCCAATGCGATCTGCTGGATATCGGCATTGAATCCGGAAAACGGCAATGCGCCGAACCGCGCGGATCCCACCAGTGAGACCGCGATCAGCAAAGCCGCGAGACTGGCGCCGCGGCGCCCGAAGGCGATCGCCGCCCAGAAGGCCAGCGGCAGGCTCAACGTCGCCAGGAAGGATATCCACGGCGCCAATCCCGGTGTGAGCCAGCCCACCATGAACAGCAGCCAGCACGCGGAGATGGCGAGCGAAGCGGTCTCCCTAGCATGCGGCCCGCGCACCCGCGCCTGCGTCACCCAGATCAGAGCCATGGGCACGGTCATCAGCACCGCAGTGGCGTCAGCGGTCGCCCAGCCGAACCAAAGCCGCAGCGGCGAAAGCCCCGGCTGCGAGCCGCTTCCGATAAGCCCGATCGCCGCTGATACCGCCGGAACCACGACCACGGCGAAGAGGATGAAGCGCCTCAAATCGGATTGGGTGCGGAATCGCGGATCGAAGGGCAAGAAACGCGCCGTCAGCCCATAAGCCAGAACCGCTTCGGCGACATCGCCGACCGCCGTGATGAGCGCGACCTCGGGTTGCGCGCCGCGCGAGATGGCTTCGACGGCGAAGGCCAAAAGCGCCGCCGCCGGCAATGCGCGCCAGCCGTAGAGAACCAGCGGCGCCAGGGCGACGGCGCCGCACCAGAACAGGCCGATTCCCGC
>DASYDA010000148.1:0-4356 GCA_036499865.1 Dongiaceae bacterium
GATCCTCGATGACGGCGGCGATCTCACCCAGCTCATGCACGACAAGTATCCCGAGCTGATGAAGGAGATCCGCGGCATCTCCGAAGAGACCACCACCGGCGTCCATCGCCTCTATGAGATGGCGAAGGCGGGAACGCTGAAAGTGCCGGCGATCAACGTCAACGATTCCGTCACCAAGTCGAAGTTCGACAACAAGTATGGCTGTCGCGAAAGCCTGGTCGATGCGATCCGCCGCGCCACCGACGTGATGATGGCCGGCAAGGTCGCGGTCGTCGCCGGTTTCGGCGATGTCGGCAAGGGTTCGGCGGAGAGTCTCCGCCATGCCGGCTGCCGCGTCCTGGTGACCGAGGCCGATCCGATCTGCGCGTTGCAGGCGGCGATGGAAGGCTATGAAGTCGTCACCATGGAAGAAGCGGCCAAGCGCGGCGACATCTTCGTCACCGCCACCGGCTGCCTCGACGTCATCACCCTCGACCATATGCGCGAGATGCATGACCGCGCCATCGTCTGCAATATCGGGCACTTTGATAGTGAAATCCAAGTTGCCGCCCTGCGAAACCTGAAATGGCACAACGTGAAGCCGCAGGTGGATGAGGTCGAATTCGCCGACGGCAAGCGCATCCTGCTGCTGGCGGAAGGCCGGCTGGTCAATCTCGGCTGCGCCACCGGCCATCCGAGCTTCGTGATGTCCGCCTCCTTCACCAACCAGGTGCTGGCGCAGATCGAGCTCTGGGCCAACCACAAGAAATACAAGAACGAGGTCTATGTGCTGCCGAAGCATCTCGACGAGAAGGTCGCGATGCTGCATCTCGCCAAGGTCGGCGCCAAGCTGACCAAGCTCTCGGAAAAGCAGGCGGCCTATCTCGGCATCGCCCAGGCCGGTCCGTTCAAGCCTGAGCACTACCGCTACTGAGGCAAGCCCGCCCGCGGTCCATGCGGCGAGTTCCGGCGGCGGCGTGAAAAAAAGGGGAAGCGAGGCCGTCTCGCTTCCCCTTCTCTGTTTCTGGTCTCGGACGAAAAACGAGGCTAGACTGCGTGACAATGGGAATACGCGGAAGAGTCGCAGTTTTTGGGGGTGTAGCGGTCACAGGTCTGACGCTGGGGGCGGCGGTACAGGCACAATCGACCGCTTCCTTGGCGCCAGGCGCGGACGCCGAGTGGCCGTTCTGGCTGGCATTGGCCGTGGCCGTGGCGGCCGCCGGCGCAGCTTGGCTGTGCCGCAGCCGCATGCTGGCCCTGCAGTCCGAAAAGGCGGAGATCGAACGCGCCTTGGCGCAAGCCCGGGGCGCCCTGGACGGCAACCCGGCTGGAAAGATTTCCTGGACGCGCGGCGGCATTTTCATCAGCGACGCCCGGGCATCCGATTTGCTGGGCCATGCGGTCTCCGGCGTCGAGGCGCTGGAAGCGGCATTGATCGAGCCGGGTCTGCCGCTCGATTCCGCGATCCGCGCGCTCGATGCAAGCGGCACCGCCTTCCATTGCATCGCAAAACGGGCAGGCGATTCCCGCTTGCTGAAGCTCTCCGGCTTCTCCACCGGCGACCGGCGCCAACTCTGGATCGAGGACATCCATGAGATCGCCGGATCCCTGATGCAGCCCCTGACCGCGGCCGCAGCCCGTGCCGGCGATCTCGCCGCGGCGCTGGACCAGCTGCCCTATCCGGTCTGGCGCCGGGATGCCGAATTCACCCTGGTCTGGTGCAATCGCGCCTTCGCGCAGTTGCTCGATCTGGCGCCCGCGGAGGTGATCGGTCAGCAGCGCGAAGTGAGCGATGCCGCGAAAGCATTGGCGCGCCGCGCCCGGAAACTGGGCCTCGGCCAATCGGAGAGCCGGCAACTGGTGGTCAAGGGGCATCGCCGGCTGTTCGATTTCCACGAAGTGCCGCTGGAAGACGGGTCGATGGTGGGCTTTGCGCTCGATCAGACGACTCTCGAGGAAAGCCATGCCGAGCTGGTGCGGCACATCGCGGCCCATGATGACGTGTTGCAGTCGCTGGGCACCGGTATCGTGATCTTCGGGCCGGATCAGCGGGTCAAGTTCTTCAATATGGCGTATCGGGATCAATTCGGCCTCGACGCCGCCTTCCTGCGCAGCGAGCCCACGATCGATAACGTGCTGGAAGCCAAGCGGGAGCGCAGGCTGATCGCCGAGCAGGCGGATTTCCGCTCGTATAAGCGGGAATTCATCCGTCATGTGACGACGCTGATCGAACCCTTCGAGGATTTCATCCACACGCCCGGCGATGCCACCTTCCGCATGGTGGCGACGCCGCATCCCTTCGGCGGCGTCACGCTCACTTACGAGGACGTGACCGACAAGCTCACCATGGAGCGGAACTATAACACGCTGATCGCGGTGCAGAAGGAAACCATCGACCAGCTTTATGAAGGCATCGCGGTGTTCGGCAGTGACGGACGGCTGAAGCTTCATAATCCCGCTTATGCAAGGCTTTGGAACCTGGTCGAGGCGGATCTCGAGGGCGAGCCGCATGTCACCCGGATCATCAATCTGGTGCAGTCTTATTTCGAGGGGCCGAACGATTGGAGCGAGATCCGCCGGCGGATTGTCAGCGACGTGGTCGAGCGAACCCCGCGCAACCTGCGGCTCGAGCGCAAGGACGGCAAGATCATCGACATTGCCAGCATCCCGCTGCCGGACGGCGGCAAGCTCTTCAAATATGCCGACGTCACCGACAGCATCAACATGGAACGCGCCCTGCGCGACCGCAACGAGGCGCTGATCGCGGCCGACCGGCTGAAATCGGAATTCATCGCCAACGTTTCCTACGAGTTCCGCACGCCCCTCAACGTCATCATCGGCTATGCGGAGCTGCTGATCCGCCAGTATTTCGGCGCGCTCAACCAGCGGCAGGCGGAATATGCCGGCAGTATCCTCGATGCCGCGCAGGGCCTGCTCCTGATGGTGGGCGATGTGATCGACGTGGCGGCGATCGAGGCCGGTTATATCCGCCTGGATATCGCGGAGATCCGCCTGCGGCCGGTCCTCGAATCGGTGATGCGGCTCTACCAGCAGCGCGCACATAGCCGCGAAATCGAGCTTTCGATGAGCGGCGTGCCGGAAGATATCGCCATCAAGGCCGACGAGCAGCGTCTGAAGCAGGCGCTTGCCAACCTGATCAGCAATGCGGTGGGGTCGGGCACCGCGGGAAGCCGGGTGGAAATCACCGCCGGCCGGGATGACCATGCGCTGGCGATCTCGGTGAGCCAGACCAATCCGCAAGGCAGCGCGGCGGAGGCAACCGAATTCGGCGCCAGCGCCTCGATGCGGGCTTCGCTGGGGCGCGGCACCACACGCGGCCTTGGCATGGCCTTGGTGAAGACGCTGATCGAGCTGCACGGCGGCAGGCTGGAAACCCGGACCGAGCCGGGGCACCGCATCGTGGTCTGCACCCTCCCACTCGAAGCCAAACCGCAGATCGCCCAGCCCGTCGCCTAGAAGGGTGGCCGAACGCTACTCCGCGCCGGGGACGCCCTTGGTCGTCGAATATTCGAAATGCAGCGCCTCGCCGGGATGCACCAGCGGATAGATGGCATGCGCCGTCATCGCCGCTTCCGAGAAGCCGCACAGGATGAGCTTCAGCTTGCCGGGATAATTGGCGATGTCGCCGATGGCGAAGATGCCCGGCGCGCTGGTGGCGCAGGTCTTGGGATCGACGGCGATATGGTTGCGCTCCAGGTTGAGGCCCCACTGCGCGATCGGGCCGAGATCCATGGCCAGGCCGAAGAAGGGAAGCAGGATATCCGCTTCCAGCCGCTTCACCGCGCCGTCCAAGGTGGCGACTTCGACGGCTTCGAGCTTGCCGTCGCTGCCCGTCAGGCCGTGCAGCTGATAGGGCACGACGAGATCGATCCGGCCGGCCTTGGCGAGCGCTTCCATGCGCGCGACCGATTCCGGCGCGCCGCGGAATTTCGGCCGCCGATGCACCACATAGATGCGTTCCGCGACATCGGCCAAGCCTATGGTCCAGTCGAGCGCCGAATCGCCGCCGCCGGCGATCACCACGCGCTTGCCGCGGAAATCCTCGCGGCGCTTCACCAGATAGAAGACGCTTTTGCCTTCGAATTTCTCGAGGTCGTTGAGCGGCGGCCGGTTGGGGCCGAAGGCGCCGCAGCCCGCCGCGATCACCACGGCGCGGGCGTCGATCACCGTGCCGAGATTGGTCTCCACCAGCCAGCGATCGCCTTGCGCGGTCAGCTTCTGCACTTGGTGGCCGAGATGGTAGGTGGGGTGGAAAGGGGCCGCCTGCTGTTCCAGCCTGGTGATCAGTTCCGAAGCCCCGATCGCCGGATAGCCCGGAATGTCATAGATCGGCTTTTCCGGATAGAGCGCCACGCA
>DASYDA010000149.1:0-2087 GCA_036499865.1 Dongiaceae bacterium
GCGCCGCAGGCATTGGCATAGGTGCAGCAGGCCTCCGTCTTTTCGCCCCTGATCCAACCGCGCAGATAGCCGGAGGCGAAGGCATCGCCGGCGCCGAGCACGTTCAGCACATCGACCGTGACACCCTTGACCGTAATGCCGTCATCCAGCGTCTTGCCGATCGCGCCGGGGAAGACGCTGCAGCCAAGCGGCCCGCGTTTCACCACGAATTCCGCCTTGGTTTTTTTCCGGAGATTGCGGAGCGCCGTCATCACGTCGTCGGAGCCGCCGGCGATCTGGTATTCCTCCTCGGTGCCGATGATGAGATCGCAGTTCGGTACGATCTTCTGCAGATGCTCCGTCACCCCTTTGGAAGCGACATAGCGGATCTCGCCCATGCCGCGGCTGGTCAGCCCCCAGAGCACCGGCCGGTAGTCGATGTCGAACGCTACCCGGGTGCCGGCCTGCTTCGCTAGAGCGACCGCGCGGTGGCTGATCGTGTTGATGGATTCCGTCGAGAAATGCGTGCCGGTCACCAGGAGCGCCTTGGCCGAGCCGATGAACCCCGCATCGAAATCCTTCTCCTCGATCGCCATGTCGGCGACGTTCTCGCGGTAAAAGATAAGAGGGAAGGTGTCCCGGTCCTTGATGCCAAGCAGCACCAAGGCGGTGAGGCGATGCGGATCGGTCGCCACATGCGAGACATCGACGCCTTCGCGCGCCAGGGTCTCGCGCACGAAACGGCCCATATGGTCATCACCGACGCGGACCAGCATGGCGGATTTCAGGCCTTGCCGCGCCGTTCCCACGGCGATGTTCGCCGCGCAGCCGCCGATATATTTGGCGAAGCTGGAAACGTCCTCGAGGCGCGCGCCCAATTGCTCGGCATAGAGATCGACCGCGGCGCGCCCCAGGCAGATCAGATCCAGCGGCCTTGCCGATTCCTTGAGCTCACGCTCGGGCATATGTCAGTTCCCGCTCTTCAGTTCTTCGGGAAACCAGAAGGCGGCGCCTTTCTCGGCCACCCATTTATGCTCTTCGGTGAAGTCGGGGATCGTATAGGGCTTGTCCGGCAGATGGCGGATCACCCAGGCGTAATACATGCCATAGCCGGGTGCGGCGGTCTGCGCATGGTCGTTGCCGTCGAAGATCTTCACGGTGTCGTATTGCTTCACCCGCAGCACATTCTCGCCCAGCTCGCATAGGCCGTAGCCCTGCGGCTTGGTGAAGCGATAGTGATAGATCTCCGGCTGCGGATGATGATGCGGCGGATAGCTGGACCAGCGCCCCGGCATGGTGATGACTTCTCCCAGCACCAGTTCGGCATTGGCGTCGGAATTGGTGCGGTCGAAGATGGTGCGCACGAAGCGCAAACAGGCATCGCCCACCTGGCCCTTGCCGCGATGCTCGTTGGCGACGTTATCGAAGAACTTCACTTCGAATTTCTTGCGGTTGGCCGTGCGATAGACGGTGAACTCGGTGTCCTTCTCGGCGCGCAACCGTACCGTCGTCCCATGCGGCACATGCACGCATTTCGGACTCTCGTCGAAGATCGAATCCCGGTGCCATTCCTTGGTGACATTGCCGATGGAAACCGAGGCGGCACCCGTCATCAGCAGCCACGCGGTCTCGCCATCGGCCCCCTGTTCGGAAGTCTCGCCGGCCTTCATGCGGAACACGCCGAAGGCGATACCGGTATCGTCTTCCTTTTCATGCAGTTGGGTGACCCAAGTCATGCCCTGGGGAAAGCCTGTGCGATGGTCGGCAAGATGCAGTGTCATAATGCTTTCTTTCGATCTGGATGGGGCCCGAACGGTATGCGAAACCGCCGCCGGAGGGGCCATCAAAGAGCGATAATTCTAATGTTTACGATAATGGAAAAATAATTCTATATCAACCCGTATCGCTTATGATAAATGGACCTGCGCGGCGCCGAAGTGGCTGCCGCGGTCACCGCCCGGAGGAATCATATGAGCGTCAAAATCGGCATCAACCCAATCACTTGGACCAACGACGACATGCCGGAGCTCGGCGGCGATACCCCGGTAGAGACCTGTCTCTCCGAGGCCCATCAGGCCGGCTATTCCGGCATCGAAATGGGCGGCAAG
>DASYDA010000150.1:0-3240 GCA_036499865.1 Dongiaceae bacterium
GTCACCGGCCCGTTCACAACCATGCCGTTCTGGTCGAGCTTCAGCGAAAGATTGCCGTCGGTCACGTCCTGGTCGAAACGGATCTTCTTCATGGCGACATGCTGGACCTGGGCATCGACGGCGATCTTCACGTGGTCGAAACCGAGGGATTTCTCCGCCGGGAAATCAAAATCGATCGAGGCCTTGGCATCGCCGGCGCTGTCCGCGGGCTTCAGGCCGAGCTTGCTCGCATAGCCGAGCCGCGGATTGTTGATCAATGTCAGCGCATCCGGCAGCGAGGACGTGACGTCGCCGCCGACCTTGATGAACTGATCCTCGGCGTCGAGGCCGGTGATGTGCAGGTAGCCCTTGCTGATCTTGATGTCGCCGACATGGCCGCCGGTAATATTGGCATCGAAGGATTTGGAATCGAAGGTGGCGGTGGCAGTGCCGTCGGTGATCGGCGGCATCGGCCGCAGATAGTGGACTTCGAGGCCGCTGGTGCTCATCTTGCCCTTGACGGTCTCGACCTTGGCCGGAGTTCCGTCGGCGCCGGGCAGGCGCAGCGTCACATCGGCCAAGACCTCGTCCACCATGCCCTGGGGGATATTGGGCACCAGCCAGACGCGGGTGTCGTCGGCGGCGCCCGCCGGCCAATAACGATCCATCCAGGCGGCGGGGAATTTCTTCGCCGTCACTTTGAGCTTCACGATCGGCAATCCGCCATCGTCAGCCTTGCCGGCGAACGAGCCGTCGGCCTCGCCGGAGAGCTCGACAGTGGGGCCGCCGATATCCAGCGCCAGCCGGTCCAGGATCAGCTTGTCCGCGGTAGGATCGACCTTGCCATTGACCTGCAGCAGCTTGATCGGAATCGGCTGCTTGAGCCGGCCGGCAAGGTTGAGCACGCCGCCTGCCGTGTTCATCTGGAAATCGATCGGACCCACCGCGCCATCGATGCCGAGCGTGGTGTGCATCCGGCCGCTCAAGATGACGCTGGAAGAAGAGAGCTCGATCAAGCCGGTTTCGACCAGGCCGAGCGAAGCCAGGTCGACGCCCTGAAACGCTGCATCCAGACTGGCGCTGACGAAGGAGGGATCGACGTTCATGGTGGCCGTGACCAGCGCCGGAGCGCCGAATTGCGGCAGCTCGGCACTGATCCTGCCGCTGAGGCCGTCTTCCCGCCGGCCGCGCATGATATCGAAATTGACATGCTCGGCCTGCCACTCGATGTCGGCCGCGTGGTCCTCGACTGTGGCGGCACCGTCGATGATGGAGATCGAGCGCAGATAGCCCGCCGGCATCCTGGGCCCCGTGTCGTTCAGCAGCTCTTCGACGACCTTGGCGAGGGTCGGGCCCTGGGTCGAACCCTGGGTCGAACCCTGGGCGTCGGGCAAGGCACCGGCCTTCGTGTCATTGGCGAGTTTCTGCACGCCGAACATCAAGGCGCCGTCATGCCGGCGCAACAGATGAAAGTTCGGCGACAGGATCTCGATCTTGGAAGGGGCGATCAGGCCGTGCAGCATCGCCCGCGCGCTGAAGGTCAGCGAAACTTCCGGCAGGATGGCGAGGTCGCGGTTCTGCCGGTCGCGGATATGCAGGTTGATGGCGCGGACATCGAGCCCGCGCGGCCAGCCCGCCCAGGTGATCACGGTATCCTCGATGCCGATCACGAAGTCCTTGCCGGCGGTGCCGATCGAACGCTCGATATAAGGGGCGACAAAGCGGACATGGATCGGCCCCTCATAGGCCAGCCGCCAGGCGAGGAAGCCCACCAGAAGGGCGAGACCGGCCAGCGTCGCACCGAGCGCCTCGAGAAGGATCTTCGTGGTGCGGCGGATCAAGACGGCATCGTCCGGAATGAGAGCATGCGAGACGATGGCCGCGCTTGACCATGCGGCGCGGGTTCAGCAGTGTGGCGGGGCTTTGTGCCCCACCCGGAACCCACCCGCCATTCCATGCTCACTCTTTTAAGCGTCATAGCCGATCGTCAGCTGCCCTTGGCAGGCGATCCGCGCCAGGCCGAGTTGCTGCTGGCCCAAGCCGGCGAAACCCGGCTGGCCGAATTGGCCGCGGATGCCGTCGGCCATCGCGTGCTGGAATCCGTGTTCGGCAACAGCCCTTTCCTCGCCAGATGCATTCTTGGGGACCCGGATTTCGCCCTTGAGTTGTTCGCGTCGGGCTCCGAGTCGCTGTTTAGCACATTGATTGCCAGTCTGCACCCGAAGCTGTTGATTGGACTGGACGAACCGGGCTTGATGCAGCGGCTGCGGGTGGCCCGGCGACGCGCCGCTTTGCTGATCGCGATGGCGGATATCGGCGGCCTCTGGCCTTTGGACCATTTGACCCTGGCGCTCAGCCGCTTTGCCGATGCCGCGGTCCGAGCCGCCGTCGCCCATCTGCTCGATCGCGGCGCCGAGAGCGGCGATCTCGAACTCGCCGATCGCGGAGACCCAGAGCGCGATAGCGGGTTCTTCGTCCTGGGATTGGGCAAGCTCGGCGCCGGCGAGCTCAATTATTCCAGCGATATCGACCTGATGCTGCTCTATGACAGCGCCAAGGTCCGCTATATCGGCCGCCGCAGCGCCCAGGAATGCTTCGTCCGGCTGGCGCGCAATCTTGTCAGGCTGCTGCAAGATGCGACCTCGGACGGTTATGTCGCCCGGGTCGATCTCCGCCTCCGTCCCGATCCCGGTTCGACGCCTCTCGCCATCTCCACACTCGCCGCGGAGACCTATTACGAGGGCATGGGCCAGAACTGGGAACGGGCGGCCATGATCAAGGCGCGGGTCTGCGCCGGCGACCATACCGCCGGTGAGCAGTTCCTGAAGCAGCTCCGCCCCTTCATCTGGCGCAAGCATCTCGACTTCTACGCGATCCAGGATATCCACTCGATCAAGCGGCAGATCCATGCGGTCAAAGGCTATCGCTCGATCGCGGTCGCGGGCCACAACATCAAGGTGGGACGTGGCGGCATCCGCGAGATCGAGTTCTTCGCGCAGACCCAGCAACTGATCGCGGGCGGGCGGCATCCCGAACTGCGCGTGCGCCCCACGCTGAAGGCGCTGGACATTCTCGCCGCCAGCAACTGGATCACGAACGAAGCGCGTGACGAACTTGCCGCAGCGTATGAATTCCTGCGCCGCGTCGAGCACCGCCTCCAGATGGTCGCCGACGAGCAGACGCAGATTCTTCCGGGCGACACAGAGGCTGTCGAGAAGTTCGCGCGGTTTTTCGGTTACGCCGGCCGCGATGCGTTCGCTT
>DASYDA010000151.1:0-3952 GCA_036499865.1 Dongiaceae bacterium
GATGGCGACGTGCGTCGGCCTGTTCTCGGGCTACATCCAGGAGATGTATATCCGCCGCAGCTATCGGGCGCAGAAGGTGATCGAGGCCAAGAACGCCGCCGCCAACGTTCTGCTGCTCGAGGCCGACAAGGCCAACCGCGCCAAGAGCGAATTCCTGGCCAATATGAGCCACGAGTTGCGCACGCCGCTGAACGCCATCATCGGCTTCTCCGACATCCTGAAGAACGCCGCGCCGAGCCAACTGAACAGCTCGCAATACGCCAGCCACGCCGAGGATATCAACCGGAGCGGCAAGTACCTGCTCACGGTCATCAACAGCCTGCTGGATTACACCCGCGCGGAATCCGGCCATCTGCGGTTGGAAAATATTCTGATCGATCCCATGGCCGAAGCGAAGGTCTGCCTGCGCATGTTCGAGGAGCAGGTCTCGGCGAAGATGCTGAACGTCAAGATCGAACCGGTGACCGAAGACTTCATGTTGATGCTGGATCGCGAAAAGCTGCGGCAGATCCTGCTCAACCTGATTTCCAACGCCGTCAAGTTCACACCCGACCGCGGCCGGATCGTGCTTTCCGCCAAGCTGACCGAGCAGCGCGAATGCGTCATCGTCATCGACGACAACGGCATCGGAATGTCGGAAGCGGATATCGCCACCGCTTTGCAGCCTTTCGGCCTGACCAGCAACGAACTCGACCGCGGGCAGGACGGGGCCGGCCTCGGCCTGCCGATGGCAAAGTCTCTCGTGGAGCTGCACGGTGGGAGATTGGAAATCAGCAGCATCCGTCATGCGGGGACGAGAGTCTGCATCATCCTGCCGGCGGATCGGGTCAAATATGTGCCCGTGGCCGACCGTCCCGCCGCCGGTCAGCCGAACCTCGCACCGTTGCCCGCCGTTCGCCTGGTCGCCCAAAACTGACCGGATATGAGCCGCCGGCAAATCGATTTAAATGCGGCGACCGCAATGGAGCTAAAGCCGCTAGTCCGCTGGACGGCTGTCTATCTGGTTAGTCATCCAATTTAGGCTCGAGCAGCAGCTCATCGAGCACTTTAAAGAGCGGCGCCTCCATGACCGGAACGAACAGGACCGCGGCGGCGCCGGACCGTATCCACCGCTCGTGCGCTGCAACCGACTCTTTCGTATCCCAGGAGTCGATCAATACCACGGGAATGTCACAGAAATTGGAATCGAGCTTCAGCCGCTGAAGGAGGTCCTGATAGCTCGCGTGCAAGAAGATGATGTCTGCACCAGCCGAGCAGATGTGGTCGTAGAATGCTTCCTGGTCATAGGCATAAAAGCTTTCCCATGCGGGCCGCCGGCCCTTGACGAAGGCGTCAATCAGCCTGCCGATATAGCCGAACATGCTCGCGACGCGAACGGCGCCGGTTACCGGATCTCCGGCTGATCGCTTCTTGGAAACGCTGTTTGTGTTCGCCGGATCTTTCGTCGGCACAATGAAATAGGAAGGGCCGGGTCGGACGCTGTCTGTTGAAATCGGCGTGGGCAGCGCGAGCGGGGTATCAATGAGTGTGGCGCGAACAGCATTCGATGCACGCATGGCAAAACCCCAGGTTGAGTTATATCGTATACGGTTCCCTAAAAAGTCGGTCAGGTCAAGATGCCACTAGCCGCGCCGGACGAAGAACGGCTTAGCGCGAGACCGGTCCCCGGTCGAGGGTGAACAGTTCCTGCGGCTGGCCGACGCCGCGGAGAGCGTAGCGTCCCAACGAGACGAGATCGCGGCGCCGCGCCCCCGCCGAATCCGCGAAGGCGGATGAGACGATCACCCGCTGGTCGAGCGAGCGGCACATCGTACCGATGCGGCTCGCCTCATTGACCGCCGGCCCCAGCACGGTGAAATCCAGCCGCGAGGCGCTGCCGAAATTCCCGAAGGAAAGATCGCCGACATGTAAGGCGAGATAAAAATCCGTCGTCCGCAGACCTTGGGTTTGGCGACTCTCATTGAGCGACGCCATCCGCCGTTCCGCCATCATCGCGGCGTCCAGCGCGCGGCCGGGGGCGCAGACCTGATTGTCGGCGTTCTCCTCGGTATCCGGGAATATTGCGAGGATGCCGTCGCCGATGAATTTCAGGACCTCGCCGCCATGCTGCTCGATGGATTCGACGAGGCAGGCGGCGTAGTCGTTGAGCAGGCTCAGGAGATGATCGCGCTCGACCTCGTCGGCGATGCGGGTGAAGTTCACCAGATCGCTGTACCAGATCACCGCATCGATGGTATCGGCCTGCCCGCGGATGACATTGCCGTTGAGCACCCGCGCGGCGGCGCCGCGACCGAGATAGGTTTCCAGCAAGGTGCGCATGGTACCTTGGCCGGCGCGGCTCTGATAGCTCAACGCGAAGGCGGAACCGATCCGCTCGAGCTGCACCGTTTCGGCATCGGTGAAGCCGCTCGGCCGGTCGATCGCCCAGGACGAAACGAAATCACCGAGCTTGCCGCCGATGGCCGGATGCCGGTTGATGATGGCTAGATAATCCGTGGCGCCGGCGGCCTTGAGCTTATCCAGCAATTCGAACTCGCCGGTCTGGTAATCCCCATTGAGTCGGCGGCGCATGGTTTTTTCGTTCCCTGCCCAGAGACGATGGAACGGGCTCCGCTCCCACTCCCCCGTTGAAGTGAGACGCGCATATTCTTCCGTGGCAACTTCGGAGCCGCGCCGCCACAGATGGGCGCGCGAATCGATGATGGGATGCAATAAGCCGGATCCGGCCATGACGCGCGTCAGCGGGATGTCCTCCGCCACCAGGCGCTCGCAGAGCTGGCGGATGAGGTTTTCTTCGCTGGTGGCGTTCAGCCCGGCATCGATCAGCCAGCCGACCAACGCCGTTGCGATTTCCTCTTTCATCCCGGATTCCTGTCTGAAGCCCGCGCCTCCACGATTAGATAATCACCGTTGGCATTTCGGGCAATAGAAGGTGCTCCGGCCGCCTTGCACGATGCGGCGGATGGTGCCGCCGCAACCTTCCGGGCAGGGCTGGCCCTCCTTGTCATAGACCCGCCATTGATGCTGGAAATAGCCGAGCTCGCCATCGGCCTGCACATAGTCCCGCAGCGAGGAGCCGCCGGCCGCGATGGCGTCTTTCAGCACCTGCTTGATGGCCGCGGCGAGTTTCTCCGCCCGTTCGCCCTGCACCGTATAGGCGAGGCGCTTCGGGCTGATCCGGGCGCGGAACAAGGCTTCCGACGCATAGATATTGCCGACGCCGGCGACCACGGTCTGGTCGAGGATCGCCGCCTTGATCGAGGTCTTCTTGCCTTTCAGCGCCGCCGCCAGGACCGGCCCATTGAAGGCGTTGCCCAGGGGCTCGGGGCCGACTTCGCGCAGCAGCTTGTGCTCCTCGAGCTTGGCCAGCGGTACCAGATCCATCATGCCGAACCGCCGCGCATCGTTGAACCGGAGGCACCAGCCGTCATCGGTCTCCAGGATCACATGGTCATGCGGCTCGAGTTCCGCCGGGCGCCCCTTGGAGAGCAGCATCCGCCCCGACATGCCGAGATGGGCCAGCAGCGCATTGCCGTCATCGAGCTCGGCCACGATATATTTCGCGCGCCGCCGCACCTTGATCACACGCCGGCCGGTCAGCTTCTGGGCGAAACCTTTCGGAAACGGCCAGCGCAGATCGCCGCGCCGGATCTCGGCCTTGGCGATTCGGCGACCCTCCAGGCGGGCCGCCAGACCTCGAGCGACGGTTTCTACTTCCGGCAATTCCGGCATGGTTTCCTCGGCTTAGGCCCCGTTTCGCGAATCCATCAGACCCTAGCTTAACCGCGCCTCCACCGCTATTGTCCGCTCCCATGAACGAAGAGCAGCAAGAAACCTGGTTCGGCTACCGCAAGGTCGATGCGGCGCAGAAGACCGAATTGGTGCGGGCGGTGTTTTCCTCCGTGGCCAGCCGCTACGACCTGATGAACGATCTGATGTCGGGCGGCATCCA
>DASYDA010000152.1:0-3752 GCA_036499865.1 Dongiaceae bacterium
GCGTAAATCACTGCTAGCCATGGCCAGCGTCACCGCGCTGGTATTCGGCGTCGGCGCGGCCGTCGCGGACGAACAGGTGGAAGTGCTCCATTGGTGGACCTCCGGCGGCGAGGCCAAGGCGCTCACCGTGCTGAAGGACAACCTGCAGAAGGAAGGCGTGGGCTGGATGGATATGCCTGTCGCCGGCGGCGGCGGCGATGCCGCCATGACCGTGCTGCGCGCCCGCGTCACTTCCGGCAATCCGCCGACCGCGGCGCAGATGCTGGGCTTCGACATCACCAGCTGGGCGGAGCAAGGCGTGCTCGGCGACCTTTCCTCCGTGGCGCAAAAAGAGAATTGGGACAAGGTTATCCCGGCGGCGATCCAGAAATTCTCGAAATATGACGGCAAGTGGATTGCGGCCCCGGTCAACGTGCATTCGACCAACTGGGTGTGGATCAACAAGGCGCTTTACGACAAGGCCGGCGACCCCGAGCCGAAGAACTACGACGAGTTCGTCGCCATGCTCGACAAGTTCAAGGCGGCCGGCGCGACACCGCTCGCGATCGGTGGTGATTCGATGCAGGAAATGACCTTGTTCGATTCCATTATGCTGACCACAGGCGGCTTCGATTTCTACAAGAAGGCCGCGGTCGATCTCGATCCGGCGACACTCGGTTCGGACACCATGAAGAAGTCCTTCGATCGTTTGATCCAGATGAAGGGTTATACCGACAGCAACATCCAGGGCCGCAATTGGGACCAGGCGACCGCCATGGTCATCAAGGGCGAAGCCGGCGTGCAGGCCATGGGCGACTGGGCGAAAGGCGAGTTCCGTGCGGCGAACAAAAAGCCGGGTGAGGACTTCGTATGCCTCCGCTTTCCAGGCACCCAGGGCGTGGTGACCTTCAACTCCGATCAGTTCGTGATGTTCAAGGTCGGTGCGGATCGTCAGGAAGCCCAGTACAAGCTTGCTTCGGCGGTTGAAGATCCGGGCTTCCAGTCGGCTTTCAACGTGGTGAAAGGCTCGGTGCCGGCGCGTACCGACGTTTCCGACGCCGACTTCGACGCCTGCGGCAAAAAAGGCATGAAAGATCTCGCGGAAGCCAACACGAACGGCACGCTGATCGGTTCGCTCTCTCAGGGCCATGCCGCGCCGCCGGCCGTGAAGCAGGCCTTTTCGGATGTGATCGTGAAGGTCTTCGCCGGCCAGATGACTTCGGATCAGGCGGTGAAGGAGCTGCCCTCGGCGGTCGCCGCGGCGCAGTAAGCAACTAAACCCGATCGGGGACCAGCTCCGGCGGTCCCCGATCGTTTCTATTTTCGGAAGGCAGTTGAAACGGAATGTCGGTCGAGCAAACCGTCGAAATCGCCCCTTCGGTTCTCGCTGCGCGACAGCCGGTGAAGCCGGATTCGCCGGCCGGCCTCTGGCTGCAGCGTCACCTGCCGAAGCTGGTCTTGAGCCCATCGCTCATTGCGATCGGCATCTTCGTCTACGGATTCATCCTGTGGACGATCTATCTCTCCTTCACCCGGTCGAAGATCCTGCCGGTCTATGTCTGGGCCGGTGCGGAGCCGCATCAGCGCCTTTGGAACACGCCGAACTGGTATGTCGCGCTGGAGAATCTCGCGATCTTCGGTGGTCTCTATATCGCCATCTGCCTGGCGCTCGGGCTGTTCCTGGCGATCCTGATCGACCAGAAGATTCGCGGCGAGGGTATGTTCCGCCCGATCTTCCTCTATCCCATGGCGCTGTCCTTCATCGTCACCGGTACCGCCTGGAAGTGGTTCCTCAATCCCGGCTATGGTCTCGAAAAGACCGTGCGCGACTGGGGTTTCACCGGCTTTTCCTTCGACTGGATCGGCAGCACGCAGATGGCGATCTATTGCGTCGTCATCGCCGGTGTGTGGCAGGTTTCGGGTTTCATCATGGCGATGTTCCTCGCCGGCTTGCGCGGCATCGACAATGAAATGCTGCGCGCCGCGCAGATCGATGGGGCTTCGGCCTTCAATGTTTATCGCCGCATCGTCATCCCGCAACTCCGGCCGATCTTTCTTTCCGCCTTCATCGTGCTCGCGCATATGGCGATCAAGTCTTATGACCTGGTCGTGGCGCTGACCGGCGGCGGCCCGGGCAATGCCACGGAATTGCCCTCGACCTTCATGTATTCCTACACCTTCACCCGCAATCAGATGGCGATCGGCGCCGCCAGCGCCGTGGTCATGTTGGCGACCATCGCCGTCATCATCATCCCCTATCTCTATTTTGAATTGCGGGAGAAGCGGTCGTGAGCGCCGCCGCCACCACGCGGAAGTTTCCGATCGGCCGCATCCTGCTCTACGCGCTCCTGGCTATCTTCGCGATCTTCTATCTTCTGCCGCTCTTCGTGATGCTGACGACCTCGTTCAAGTCGCTGGACGAGATCCGGCTCGGCGACATGATGAGCCTCCCGCAAGCACCCACCGTGGAAGCCTGGAAATCCGCCTGGGACGAGAGCTGCATCGGGCTCACCTGTGCCGGCCTCAAGGGTTACTTCTGGAATTCGATCAAGATGGTGGTGCCCGCCGTGGCGATCTCCACCACCCTCGGCTCGCTGAACGGGTATGTGCTGACCAAATGGCGCTTTCCCGGCCATCGCTGGGTATTCGGGCTGATGCTGTTCGGCTGCTTCATCCCGTTCCAAGCCGTGCTGGTGCCGATGGCCTTGATCCTCGGTAAACTCGGCATCGCCGGCACCACTGCGGGTCTGATTCTGGTCCACGTGGTCTATGGCCTGGGTTTCACCACCTTGTTCTTCCGGAATTACTATGAGGCCTTCCCCGACGAACTCATCCGCGCGGCGCAGATCGACGGAGCCGGATTCTTCAATATTTTCCGCCGGATTCTGCTGCCGAGCTCGGGACCGATCATCGTCGTCACCGTGATCTTCCAGTTCACCAATATCTGGAATGATTTTCTGTTCGGCGCCTCATTCGCCGCCGGGGAGGGCGCGCCGATGACTGTGGCGCTGAACAATCTCGTCAACAGCTCCACCGGCGTGCGGGAATACAACGTCTACATGGCGGCGGCGATCATCGCGGCGCTGCCCACCCTATTGGTCTACATCGTTTCGGGGCGGTATTTCGTGCGCGGGCTGATGGCCGGCGCGGTGAAGGGATAACCAGATGGCGTTTCTCGAAATCAAGAATGTGAAGAAGCGCTATGGCGGCACCGATGTGCTGAAAGGCATCGATATTTCCGTCGAAGCCGGCGCATTCCTGGTGCTGGTCGGTCCGTCGGGCTGCGGCAAGTCCACGCTGCTCAACATGATCGCGGGCCTGGACCAGATTTCCGAGGGCGAGATCTTCATCAACGGCGCCCGGGTCAACGATCTCCACCCTTCGAAGCGCGACATCGCCATGGTGTTCCAGTCTTACGCACTCTATCCCAACATGACCGTGGCGCAGAACGTCGTCTTCGGCCTGGAGATGCGCGGCGTGCCCAAGGCCGAACGCGATGCCGCCTGCGCCGAGGTCGCCAAGACCCTGAAGATCGAGCATCTTCTGACGCGCAAACCCAGCCAGCTTTCCGGCGGCCAGCGCCAGCGCGTCGCCATGGGCCGGGCGCTGGTGCGCAAGCCGCAGGTGTTTCTATTCGACGAACCGCTCTCCAATCTCGATGCCAAGCTCCGGGTCGAGATGCGCACCGAGATCAAGCGGCTGCACCAGGCCATGCAGACCACCATGGTCTATGTGACCCACGATCAGATCGAGGCGATGACCCTGGCGACCCG
>DASYDA010000153.1:0-4587 GCA_036499865.1 Dongiaceae bacterium
GCTGCATGAGGTGGCGGATCTCGCCATCGACAGCCAGGCGGCGGAAGGCGATGCCTGCCTGCAGATCCCCGGCCGCGACGCGCGGATGGGTTCCACCTCCACCATCGCCGGCGCCTTCATCATGAACGCGATCCTCGCCGAAGCCGTTGCGGCTTTGGCGAAGGAAGGCGTTGAGATCGACGTCTATCGCAGCGCCAACCTCCAGGGCACCGAGGCCGAAAGCGAAGCCATGATCGAACGCTGGCGCCCGCGCATCAAAGGGCTTTAGAGCGTTTCAGCGACGCTGCGTAATGCCAGCAACGAAAATATGCACAACTTGCAGCAGCCACAAAAGTGGCACTAGTGCGAGGCACGCTACGATATTGATATAGACGACGTAATATATTTTAGAATGATGTTCTTCGCATGCGATCGCATAGCTCCCTGGATCGGAGCTGCGCAACAGCCAGTAGTGAGCGATCGCCCCGAAAGCGACAATCGGGAAGAAAAGCAGTCGAAACGTCCATCCGGTTATCGCCATCGGAGAGGTAGGGCCCTCTAAGTTCACAAACTTCGAGACCAGGGGTCTTGCGGTTTTTGCCGTACCGTTGACGCACATGACCAGCGCTATCGAAATTAGCAGAACTCCAAGTATGAAACTAACCAGCGAGCCGACGCCGCGGCCGATAGCGGCAGGACCTGGATCGCAGCCCTGGTGAAGCAGCGGTGCGATTCCATCTCTGATGCCGTCAAGATACCCTGTATAGGGCCAAACCCAAGACATCGCCGGCCATACGGCATCGCTTGTTAAAATATTGACAGTGATCCTGATATAATCGTTGTCATTGCAGAGAACATAAACGGATGGGCTAGGGGATTAAAATCGGTCCACCGGTATTGTCGTCGAAATTCCATGATGTGGACCGGAATATGTACACTCAGTTTTCGCTTAGATCTTAAATCGAGAGGCTATTTGTTCCATCAGATATAGACATCACGGGGTAGTCGTCACGCAAATCGTACGCCCAATCCGCCGTCCACGCGCCAGTTGGCGCCGGTGACGAAGGAGGCTTCGTCGGAGAGAAGGAAGGCGACGCAGTTGGCGATCTCCATGGGCGTGCCCATGCGGCCCATGGGATGGACGCCCAGGACCTCGGCGCGCTTCTGCTCGTTCTGCATGGCGAACCACTCCTTGAGGAGCGGGGTCGCGGTATAGCCGGGGCTGACGGCGTTGACCCGGATCTGCTTCGGGCCCATTTCCAGGGCCAGGCTGCGGGTCATGCCGACCAGGCCGGATTTCGCCGCGGCATAGGGGAACATGCCGGGATAGGTCAAATCGGCATGGATCGAGGCGATGTTGACGATGCTGCCGCGCGTTGCCGCCAACATGTCCGGCAAGACCACGCGGGCGCAGAGCCAGGCGGATTTGAGATCGACCGCGAAGACATCGTCCCATTGCTCTTCGGTCATCTCAACCGGATCGGCATAGGAGTTGCGGCCAGCATTGTTCACGAGGCCTGTCACCGGTCCCAATGCCGCCTTGGCCGCCGCATGGACGCGGGCTATATCGGCGGCCGAGCGCACGTCGCCGCGATCGGCATAGAGACGATCCGCGCCGGCGCCGAGGCTCTGCGTGAGATTCCGGGCGTGCGCCTCGGCCTTCCCGGCATCGAGGTCGATGAACGAGACCTTGGCGCCTTCCTGCAGGCATTTTTCGACGATGGCGGCGCCGATTCCCTGGGCGCCGCCGGTGACGAAGATATGCTCGCTTTGAAGCCGGCCTGTCATCGCCGTCTCGCCAAGCCGTTCACTTGCCGCGGATCGACTGCCGGCGCACCCGGCGGGCGATGATGGTCTGCAGCACCACGGAGACCACGATCACCAAGCCGAAAGCGAGCTGGGTGTAGAAGGCGTTGATGCCCGCCGAGACGATCCCGGCATTGATCGCGCCGATGATGTAAGAGGCGACCAGCGACCCGACGATACTGCCGGTTCCGCCGAAGACCGAGGTGCCGCCGAGGAAGACCGAGGCGATGGTCTGCAGCAGCGAGCCGTCGCCAGTGGTCGGCCAGAAATAGAAACCGACGAAAGAGGTCATCAACCCGGCGAACACCGAAACGATACCCATCAGTATGAAGGCCCTGGTTTTCACGCTCACCACGTTGACGCCCATCAGGTCGGCGCTCACGGGATTGTCGCCCACAAGGAAGACATGGGCGCCGAACTTGGTGCGGTTCAGCAGGATCCAGAGCACGATGGCGATGCCGACCGCCCAGATGGTCTCCACCGGGATCCCGAACGGGTGCGAGGTGAAGAGATCCAGCATGGCGGCGTACTTGTCCTTGGTCAGCGGCACGCCGGTGCCGTTCATCAAGACGAGCTCGATGCCGCGATAGAGGAAGGAGGTGCCGATGGTGATCACCAGCGAGGGGATGCTGAGCCTCGCCACCAGCACGCCGTTTACCCAGCCGCAGGCGATTCCGGTGGCAAAGCCGACGATCAAGGCGGCCCAATGCGGCCAGCCCGCTTCCGCCGTCAGGCAGAACGTCGCCGTGCCGAGCGCCATGATCGAGGGGAAGGAAAGGTCGATCTCGCCGGTGATGACGACGAAGGTGAGTGCCAGCGCCAGCACGCCGAACAAGGGCGTGGTCTCTGCGAAGGCTTTGTAGATGTCCCAATCCAGGAAGACTTCGGGCGCCAAAATCAAAAAGGCGATCCACATGGCGATGCCGACGCCGATGATGCCGATCTGCGAGCCATAGCGGCGCAGCATCGAGGGCGGCGCCACCCGGTTGTTGCCCACGCTGTTCTCATTGGGCGCCTTCTTCGGTGGGTTGGATGCGGTTTCCGTGCTCATGCCATCGCCCTCAATCGATCGAGCCGGATTTGGCGACCCGATACAGCCGCTCGATCAGCTCTTCCATGGTAATGTCGCTCTTGTTGAAAATGCCGGCCACCTTGCCGCGGTCCAGCACATAGAGCCGGTCGATCACCGGATAGACGTGGAAAATGTTGTGGTCGATGAAGATCGCCGATTTGCCGGCATCCTTGATGCCGCGCACGAAATCCAGCGTCTTCTTCGTCTCGGAAAGCGACAAGCCCATCGTAGGCTCGTCCAGCACCACCAGCTTGGCATCGAAATAGAGGGCACGGGTGATGGCGACACCCTGCTTCTCGCCGCCCGACATGGTCTGGACCACATTGTCGGGGTGCACCGCGGCCGAGGTGAAGCCCATATGCTCGCTCATCAATCGCGAAGATTCCGAACGCATCCGCTTCACATCCAGCAGGCCCCATTTGGTGCGTGGCTCGCGGCCCATGAACATGTTGCGCCAGATCGGCTGCTTTTCGGCGAGAGCGCGTTCCTGGTAGACGGTTTCGATGCCGAGCGCCCGGGCGCGCGCCACCGACCAGTCATGGATACGCTCGCCGTTGAAATAGACTTCGCCGCCGGAATCCGGTGCATGATAGCCCATGATGGTCTTCACCATGGTGGATTTGCCGGCGCCGTTATCGCCCAGCAGCCCGACGATCTCGCCGGGATAGACCACGAAGTTCACTTTATCGAGCGAACGCACCTCGCCGAAAGTCTTGGAAACGTTCCGGAGCTCGATGATCGGCGTTGCGCGATCAGGCATTCCCGAATGGAGGCCGGAACTCCCAGAGGTTGTGGCGGAGGCTGTAGCTGTGTCGGTCATGGCAATTCCGTGGTCAGTGAGCCTTTAGAAAAGCCGCGGGGCCACATGGGCCCCGCGACATCGTCCTATGGAAACACGCTGAAGGTCAGCGGATTTCCTTCGCCGCCAGCGGGGCCACCGCCGCGACATTGTCCTTGTCCACGAAGGCGCCCGCGGTGTTGATGTCGAGGCCCGCGAAGCCGAACTTCTTGGTGAGGCAGATGTTGAGGATCGGCAGGTAGCCCTGCAGATAGGGCTGCTGGTCGATTACCAGGTTCTGATAGCCGTCCTCGATCGCCTTCGCCGTGTTCGGCGACATATCGAAGCCAGCGAAATAGACTTGGCCGGGTTTCAGCGATGCCGCGGCGGCATAGACGCCGACATTGGAAGTCAGCCCGCCATGATCGGTGACCACGATCTTGATGCCGGGATTGCTCTTCATCACGCCGACGAAGGTGGCGGTGCCGGCATTCGGATCGGCGTTGGTGGCGGAATCGATCTCCTGATAGATCACCTTGGCGCCCGCCTTCTCGAAGGCGTCGATCACGCCGACGGTGCGCTGGCCGCGATCGCCGCCCTGGCCTTTCAATCCCCAGACGAACACGCTGTCGCCGCTCTTCAACCCGGAGCGTTTTGCCGCTTCCTGGCCGAGCGCGAAGCCGGCGCCGTAATTTGGGGCGCCGACATAGCCGAAGCCGTTCGGCGCATATTGCTGCTGTGCTTTGGGCAGCGAGGTGTTGAGGCTGGTGAAGATCAAGCCCTTTTTAAAGGCCTCATCGACCAGCGGGTCGGTGGCGTCGTCGCCGCCGAAGCCATAGGTCGCGATGCCGTCCACCTTGGTGGCGATCGCCTGCTTGATCTGGGTCAGCATCATGTTCGGATCCCAGTTCGAGAAGTAGTAGGTGACCTTCGGCCCGAGATCCAATTCCGC
>DASYDA010000154.1:0-3338 GCA_036499865.1 Dongiaceae bacterium
GCGCTCATCCTTCGGCAGCAATCCGGATTCCGGCCGCAGCGAGGCCAGGTATTGCAGGATGGCATTCGATTCCCAGAGCACATAGTCGCCGTCCTTCAGCACCGGCATCTTCATATTGGGATTGAGCGCCTGGAATTCCGGTGTCTTGTGTCCGCCATTGAGCATGTCCACGACGCGATATTCGACATCGAGGCCCAGATACTCGGCCGCCGCCATCACCTTGAAGGCACGCGGGCTCGGCGGAAATACGTAGAGTGCGATGGACATGGTGTGCTTCCCCTTCTTTGAAATCCTCAGCCAGGCTGAACCCGTCTCGTCAGTCCACGAGCCGCCTCAAGTGTTCGTCAGACACATTGCCCCCGGTCAATATCGTCGCAACCGTGCCTTCCGTGAATTGTTCGCGATAAGCCATCAGCGCCGCGATTCCGGCGGCGCCTGAGGGCTCCAGCACGATGCCGATCTCTTCGTGGGCGAGCCGCATCGCATCGATCAAGGACCGATCTTCCACCAAGAGGACGTCGTCGGCGAGTTGAACCAGGTTGCGTACGGCTTCCTTGAAAGGAGTCTCTATCGCCAATCCGTCGGCGATGGAATCCGCTTTGCAGCTTACGACCTTCTTTTGGCGCCAGGAGCGCTCCATGGCGGGCGCATTCGCCGAACTGACACCGATCATCCGCGTCGCCGGGCTGTGCGCCTTGATCCATGCGGCAACGCCGCCGAGCAGCGCGCCATCGCCCAACGGCACCAGCACGGCCGCCAAGGGCTCCGTCCACCGCAGCAGTTCAACCCCGATTGTGCCGGCGCCCTCGGCAATGGCGGGCTCGCGCCCGTCCTCGACCAGCAAGGCGCCGGTCTCGGCGGAGAAGGCCCGCGCCGCCTTGGCAACCGCGTCGAGGCCGCCACTCACACCACGGACATCGGCGCCGAAACCCCGCATGCGTTCGATCTTGCGTGGATTTGCGTCCGCCGGCGTGAAGATGGTGATCGGGAGGCCGCGGTCGCGCGCCGCGATGGCCATGCCCTGGCCGAAATTGCCCGCGGTCGCACAGACCAGCTTCGGGCGGCCCTGCAGTTGCGACATCAGGAACTGAGGGCCGCGCGCCTTGAACGATCGTACCGGATTCAGCGTCTCGATTTTGACCACCAGTCGGCAGCCCAGCCGATCGCCCAGCGATTCCGGCGCGAATTGCGGGCTGTCGCGGAACACGGGCGGGATGATCCCGGCGGCCTTTTCAATATTGGCCAGCGAAAGACTGACGGCCTGCATGTCGGTTTGCATAGTCAGGATGGATCACTTCATTCTGCGGCTGGCCTCAGCACCTGGAACTCAGGCGCTCCGACGATCAGCGCGTTGAATTGGCCGCGCAAGGCGATGATATACGATGTCCGGAGATGAGACTCCAGGTCGGCCAGGCTCCGCCAGCGCTCATAGACCGTGAACTGCGTTGGATCCCGGGTTCCCTGGTTCAGGTCGAAGGCCATCGCGCCTTCCTCCTTCAGTGTCGCCGCGCGGGCCGCGGCAAAGGCGGTCTTCACCTTCTCATCCGTCCCGTCATTGACCTTGAAGCGACACAGCAGAGTAAAGGGCTCCGCCGGGTCCCGCAGTTCGGCGCCGAACTTGGCGACGATCGCCGAAACATCGTCCCCTGCTTCGATCCTGGGATTCATGGATCCCTCCTATCGCCGGCCCGTGCTTCCGCCGCGATCTTGAAAAGCTCCAGCATCCCCGGCCAGCCGCGATCGACATCCTTGCGGATGGATTCGCCGCCCTCGGCCATCCGCTCGAACTGACCATGCTCTAGTTCCACCAGCGTCGTGTCCGGGCCATCGGCGATGAACCGGACCTCGACTTGCGAGGCCGTGGTGGCATCGGATTTCCAATGACAATTGACCTCCCAGGTCACCACGAAACGCTGCGGCGGTTCCCAGACGAGGATATGGCCGACCGTGGTCTCCGTGCCGTCCATGCCGGTTTCGAACCAGCGCCCGCCGAGCTTCGGCTCGATCGTCGTATCCTTGATCGGACCCGGGCTGACCTTGGCCTTTTCGATCGGCCACCAGCGCCCGATCCGGCTGGTGAAGACGTCGAAGGCATGGGCCTGGCTCGCTTTCACGCGGATGCTTTTCCGCACCGGGGCGATCCGGATGGTTTTCATCTCGGTCATGACGGTCTCTTCTTCTTCGGGGTGTCTTCGACTTCGGCTTGGAAAGCCAGCAAGGCCTCGTCCCAGAATCGATCCAGCCAGCGCCGGAGTTCGCCGAGGCCCTCGGGATCGATGTAGTAGACGCGGCGCGTCCCTTCCGCCCGGTCGCCCACCAAACCGGCCTCCTTGAGGACTTTGAGATGCTGGGAAACCGCCGGCCGGCTGACCGGCAAGCCCTCGGCAATCGCGCCGACCGACTGCGCGTTCTTGCGGAGCCGCTCGAAGATCTCGCGGCGCGTCGGATCGCCCAAAGCTGTCAATGCTAATGCGTAAGCCATTACTTACCGTAAGTAGTTACTTACGGTAAGTCAAGCCGTCTGGCGATATCCAATCCACGCACTTCCGTACATTGATATGCAGAGCGCAAAAAGTGTGACTAGCCGCACGTACCGGATCCTTTTCGTGGAAATAACCACACTTTCCGGTTAAACTCCGTCACACTTGAACGTTGCAACCGATGGATGCGACAGAGTGTATGGGACGGTGCAGCCGGTCGTGGAGACTGGCTGGTGAAGCAACCCAGCAGCCAATGGAGCATACATGTCTCAGTCAACGAAGCCGACTTCGGATAATGAGAAAACATCGCCCACCGAGCAGCCTTTACCGGACGTGGAGCTCGAGAAGGTCTCCGGCGGCACGGACAAGGGCAAGGTCACGCTCAGCCCCATCGTAATCACCAAGCACGTCGACAAATCCTCGCCCATCCTCTTTTAAGGGAGAGAATGATGAACGCCACCGCGAAGCCGCGGGAGATCCCGCAGGCGTCCAATCCGACCGTGCAAAGCAAGCCAACCGCCGAACTCGATGAGAAAGAGCTTACGAAGGTCTCCGGTGGCCTCTGCTGTACCGGTAAGCATATCAGCGACGGGAAGATCACGGTCCGAAAGTAGCGGCCAGCTTCTCGACGAGGCTCTG
Source organism: Dongiaceae bacterium (assembly GCA_036499865.1). Lineage (GTDB taxonomy): Bacteria > Pseudomonadota > Alphaproteobacteria > Dongiales > Dongiaceae > Dongia. Next base: position 3,120 of record DASYDA010000154.1, read on the forward strand.
CGCATTCGGCGGACGCAGGCGTCCCGCGCGCGCCGCTCTAGTCCACCCGGATCGCCTTCAGCCGGAAGCCGAAGATCACCAGCAACACCCCGAAGACCAGTGCGTAGATGCCGAGCCACCAGGTCAGCACCACCGCGCCGATCATCGGCGCGACCGCGAGCGCGAAGCCGAACAGCATGGAGACGATGCCGCTGAAGATCAGCCAACCCTGGCCGTGCG
>DASYDA010000155.1:0-8739 GCA_036499865.1 Dongiaceae bacterium
CCAGCCATAGGCGTCGGTCTTGATGCCGTTCCGATCTCCCCATTCACGCGCATATTCGCCTCGCAGCGTCAGGCCCTCCACGCCGGGCACAGGAATGTCGGCCGCACGAATGCTCGCCACGTTCATCCCCTTCCGGATGAAGAGCTTGTCGTCGGAGTCGAAAATGTTGAAGTAGGTCGCTCCCAGCGTGCCAAGGCCATCCGGGTGATATTCGATATTTGTACCGGCGAGCTGGCTATGGTCGTTGTCTCTATCGCTCTTCAGGTAGAAGGCGTCCGCGTGAACAGGCCCGGCATTGAGCGTAACGATGGCGGTATTGTCGAAGGCGGTGCGGGGCCCAAGCCAATAGGCTGCGTCACCGCCGGTATCGAACTCGCCGTCCCAAATGAGGAAACCGTCTCCGACATGGAAGTCCTGCCGGCCGGCGGAGATGTTCAAGGCATCCTTGCCGAGTTCCGGAATCAGGTCTCCGGACTTCCATCCCGCGAAGAGTTGCGTCAGCGCGATATCGCTCGGGCTATGCGATGTGAACCCACCCGGATCGCCGCCGATTGTCTTATCGGCGAGCCCGGCTGCGGCACCATAGAACTCACCGAATCCGCTCGCCGTGTAGTCCAAGTCGATACGGGGCTCGATGAAGCCCTCTCCGTAGTCCACGTTATGGTCGACCGAACCATGGCCCCTGAAGCCGGCGCCGAAATTGGTGTTTCCGGTCGCAACATAACCGAGCGCCGCCTCGCCTCCGAGCTTGATGTTCAGTCCGTCCAGGTCATAGTGATAGAGACCTGAAGAATCATCGGCCACCGCCGGCACATTTATAACCGCGGCCGCGGGCATGATTAAGCCCGTGACCGTGCAGACCCGCGATAGGAGTCGGCGCCATGGAAAACATTGGACCCGATATCCTGGCCGATATCCCGGTTGCCTCTCGTGGCAATCCTCTTTCATCGGTTCCATGCCGGTCTCCTCTGTAGCACGACGATGATCTTTTTGTCGTTCGGTCTGCACCTACCAAGCGTTCAGTTCGCAACTGCCGTTAAAAATAAGAACTATAGGCGGTAAAAGCACGGGGAATCCCCGCACGAGCGCTGCATCGTCCGATATTCAACCGGCGGTCGGGCCTATCGTCAGGGATCGGGGAGTTGGGGGCCGGATATCTCTGAGCTAGTTTGCTTGCCTCACGACAGCAGAAACCGCTGAGCCGAGCGCGTCGAGGATATTTTTTTTGACGTTGCTAAGGACTATGGTCGTTACCTAAGATTACCATGCTATCGAGTGCCAAAATCATGGCAGTGGCTCCCCGAGTACTCGTCTCACTTCAGCTACGGACGCGCCCGCGCGCAATTGATCCGAGTACACCACCTTCAATAGATCGAGGTCGGACGCAGTAGGTGTCTTCGCTGGGCTTGCTTGCGAAAACAGGGAACTACCTCCAGACGCCTCAACCTCCCCGTGGATGCCCAGCACGCCGAACACGGCCAAGTTAAGGCACTTCCAGGAGTGGTCGGGTTGATCTTGCCAAGAAGCGGCGTTTACGACGATCGAGCCATCGGTGATGTGTGTCGCGAGCGGATCGACTTCGGCGTCGATTGGATATGTCAATGTTGAGTCTTCATTGTAGATGACGTCGGAGCAAGTTTCGTTGTACCGGTTCTGATGGGCTTCAGCATTGCGCCAAAGCGCTTTGAACTCATCTGACGGACCGCTGAAAAATTCGACATGAAGGTTCCCAGTTTGGGACATCCCTAGGTATTTCTCACCAAGCGTGCCGCGTAGAAGCTGCTCTATCGTTTGCAGAATATTTGAACGATCTTGCGATCCCATCCCGCTCGCATGTTGAGGCGGCACATTTACATCCTGCCAATCGAGCTCGATGGGCACGGTCCACTTTCTCAAATGCAAAACCCCATCGGCCGATCGAAACATGGCGAGCGATTCAATACGTTTCTGTAGGTGATTCTCTTGCTGAGCATTGGCAGGGTTGGTGTGGGCGAGGAAAACAAGGCCAACCAATAGCCATAGCCTTGTAAGCGCTAGGCTCATCTATGACTCCACACGATTGAAGGTTTAGCTGATAAGTAGGGGATATCTCATCATCAACGAGTCATTTTGCTCCTGACAAAGGAACGATTGTTCAGGGCGTAGTGAGTCATCAAGAATAGGAAAGCGAAGCCGAATATCGGCGTCGCTATCACAAACTGACCTTCCGTCGAATCTACCGGATAGTACGAATCATGGGGCAGCCTGAAGCCGACAAAATTGAAATATGCGGCAGCGATGGAAACAGCCAACCCCATGCGGCCGATGATATCTATTTTGGCTATCTGCTCTTTTGTCTGATCTTGCCTTGGATCGCCACTCCAGTCGCGCTTGACGAGCAGGAAGTGCCCGATGAACGCGACAAAAATGATGATGAAGAGACCGGCACAGAATGCGGAGCCGCGGAGGATTTGACCGGCGAGCAGCTGATTTCCATGTTGATCAAAATAGGCGGCGAACGACCTCGCCTTCGGAATGAGCAGACCTGCTCGATCCAAAGCGCTCCGAAACTTGCCGACTATTGCATCCGCCGAAGCTTCATCCCCGAAATTGGCAACATCGAACCAGTAGTAGAGCCAACCTGCCACGCTCTGGAAAATAAATGGTACGACGGCGTGCTTATCGGTTTTCATCATGATCGTGCAAATTGATACGCGGCCAAGCGATAGTAACGTGTGAATTGTGGCCGAATTTCCCGTAATCAGGTTACCACATTTCCAACCCAGTTGAATCGGTCTTTCCGTCCATCTGTCCCCCAAGAATCGTTGACCTCGGCCCCGGCCTCCCTTAATGATGCGGCCTTAATGAACGACCCCGCTCGCAAGCCCGCCGCCTTTTTTCCCCACCGGCATCTGCTGGGAATCGATGGGCTTTCGGCGGAGGAGATCGGGCGCCTCCTCGACCTTTCCCAGTCCTACGCCGAACAGCCCAAAAATGACCCCCGCGCCCGCGGCGTGCTGCGCGGCCGGACCGTCATGAATTTGTTCTTCGAGAACTCGACTCGGACGCAGACCTCGTTTGAGATCGCGGCGAAGCGGCTGGGCGCTGACGTGATCAACATGTCGGTGCAAACGAGCTCGATCAAGAAGGGCGAGACCCTGCTCGACACCGCCATGACCCTGAACGCCATGGGTCCGGATGTGATGGTGGTGCGGCATCCGGAATCCGGCGCGGTCAACCTGTTGTCACAAAAGGTCGATGGCGCGGTGGTGAATGCCGGCGACGGCCGCCACGAGCACCCGACCCAGGCGCTGCTGGACGCCCTCACCATCCGCCGCCGGCGCGGCAAGCTCGCGGGCCTGCTGGTCGCGATCTGCGGCGATGTGCTGCACAGCCGGGTCGCGCGCTCCAACATCTACCTGCTGACCAAGATGGGCGCCCGGGTGCGGGTGATCGCCCCGGCGACGCTGATCCCCTCCCAAGCGGAACGGCTCGGCGTCGAGGTCTTCAGCGATATGCGCAAGGGCCTCAAAGACGTCGATATCGTGATGATGCTGCGGCTCCAGCAGGAGCGCATGCAGGGCGCCTATGTGCCGTCGATCCGCGAATATTTCCGCTTCTACGGCCTCGATTACGAAAAGCTGGCGGTGGCGAAGCCCGATGCCATCATCATGCATCCCGGCCCGATGAATCGCGGCGTCGAGATCGATTCCGAGGTGGCCGACGACATCAACCGCTCGGTGATCCGCGAACAGGTGGAGATGGGTGTGGCCGTCCGCATGGCCTGCCTCGACGCCCTCACCCGCAATCTGGCGGGTTCCAATCAGATCGGGACCAATCCATGAGCCAGCGCGTGGCGGCAGGTTCGAATGCCAGGCCGCCGAAGCGGCAGATAAAGCCCCTGGTCCTGGTCAATGCCCGTCTGGTCGATCCCGCCAGCAACCTCGACGAAATGGGCGGCGTTCTGGTCGAGGATGGCCTGATCCGCGATCTCGGCCCGCAAATCACCAAAACCGGGCTCCCCGAAGGCGCGGAGATCGTCGATTGCAACGGCCATGTGCTCTGCCCTGGCCTGATCGACACCCGCGTCCAGCTCCGCGAGCCCGGCGAAGAGCATAAGGAAACCATCCAGACCGCCAGCCTCGCCGCGGCGGCCGGCGGCGTCACCTCCATGGTGACTTTGCCCAACACCGATCCCGTCATCGACGACGTGGCCGGCGTCGAATTCATCGCGCGGCGCGCCCGCGAGACCAAGCGGACCAAGATCTATTGCTATGGCGCGCTGACCCGCGGGCTGGAAGGCCATGACCTCGTGGAAATGGGCCTGTTGGCGGAAAGCGGCGCACTCGGCTTCACCGATGCGCTGCGCGCCGTCTCGGATGCCCAGGTGATGCGCCGGGCGCTCTATTACGCCAAGACTTTCGGCCTGCTGATCGTGCAGCATCCCGAGGAGCCGGGCCTCGCCGAAGGCGGCGCCATGAACAACGGCGAGCTTGCCACCCGACTCGGCCTGCCCGGCATTCCGGGCTGCGCCGAGGTCATGATGATCGAGCGCGACCTCCATCTCGTGCGGATGTCGGGGGCGCGCTATCACGCCGCCCATATTTCCACGGCGGCTTCGGTCGAGGCGATCCGCCGGGCGAAGCGGGAAGGCCTCCCCGTCACCTGCGACACCGCCCCGCAATATTTCTCGCTGAACGAGAACGAAATCGGCGATTACCGCACCTTCGCCAAGGTCTCCCCGCCTTTGCGCGGCGAATCCGATCGGCGCGCAATTGCCGCCGCCGTCGCGGAAGGCGTCATCGATTGCATCGCCAGCGATCACGCCCCGCATGATGTCGAGAGCAAGCGCGTGCCCTTCGTGCAGGCCGCGGCCGGGATCATCGGGCTGGAAACCATGCTGCCGATCACCCTCGGGCTTTACCACAATGGTTCGGTTTCGCTGCTCAACCTGTTGAAATGCCTGACCAGCCGCCCTGCGGAAATCCTCGGCCTCCCGCAGGGGCGGCTGCAGCGCGACGCCGCGGCCGACATGACGCTGATCGATCTCGAACGCCCGCATAAGATCGATGTCGCCAGCTTCCACAGCAAATCCAAGAACTCGCCCTATGACGGCCGCCCGGTACAGGGCGAGGTGCTGAAGACCTTCGTCGATGGCCGCCTGGTCTTCTCGCGCGAGGGGGTCCACTGATGGATGCCGGCTTCTGGAACGGCAGTTCCGGCATCATCGCCGCCATCGTCTTCGGTTATCTCCTGGGCTCGATCCCCTTCGGCCTGATCCTGACCCGATTGGCCGGCTTCGGCGACATCCGCAGCATCGGCTCCGGCAATATCGGCGCCACCAATGTGCTGCGCACCGGCAATAAGCGGCTGGCCCTGGCGACCCTGCTGCTGGATGGCGGCAAGGGCGCCGCAGCGGTGCTGATCGCCCGCTATCTCAATCCGGAGCTCGCGGTTTATGCGGGTGCCGCTTCCTTTGTCGGCCATGTCTTTCCGATCTGGCTGAAATTCAAAGGCGGCAAGGGTGTCGCCACCAGCCTCGGCATCCTGCTTGCCATGAATTGGGTCATCGGCGTTCTCGCCTGCCTCACCTGGCTGATCGTCGCTTTCGTGTTCCGCTATTCCTCCCTCTCCGCTCTGCTCGCGATCGCCTTGGCGCCGGTCTATGCGATCTGGCTGGGCACGCCGGAGCAGGTCGCTCTCGGCATCGGCCTCGCGGTCCTGGTCTGGATCCGCCACCACGAGAACATCCGCCGCCTCCTCAAAGGCGAGGAACCGAAGATCGGCAAGAAGAAGCCGGCACAATCTGGAGAGCAACCGAGTGGTCCATCACCGATGGGCCACAATGGCGGCCCCAAGCTCAACGACGACACTGCGGCTTAAAGCAGCGCCTCGATCTGCGGCCGGATATCCACCGGCTTGGTCATCGGCGAGAAGCGCCGCGTCACCTTGCCTTCCCGATCGATCAGGAATTTCGTGAAGTTCCACTTGATCGACCGGGTGCCCAGGATTCCCCTAGCCTGCCCCTTGAGCCAGCGATAGAGCGGATGGGCGCGTGCGCCGTTCACCGCGATTTTGTCGAAGATCGGAAAGCGGACATCATAGGTCTCGCGGCAAAACACCTTGATCTCGGCCGCGTCACCCGGCTCCTGCTTGCCGAATTGATTGCAGGGAAAGCCGAGCACGGCGAAGCCCTGCCGCGACAGGTCTTCGTGGAGTTGAGTCAGACCCAGATATTGCGGGGTAAATCCGCATTTGCTGGCGGTGTTGACGACCAGCAGCACTTGGTTCCGAAACCGGCCGAGAGGAATATCTTCTCCCGAGAGATCGCGGGCCGTGAAATCGTAGATCGTGGTCATGGTCGGTTTTTTGATCCCTCTTCTGCGCGGCAGCAATACCGTATTCAGAATGGGCTGTAACGGCGCCTTGAAGCCGGCGCAAGTTCCGGTTACGTTCCCAGGATGACACTAAACGATCGCGAGCGCCTGGATTGGCTGCGGCTGGCGCGCAGCCACGGCATCGGCCCGGTAACGGTGCGCGACCTGGTCGCCCATTTCGGCAATGCCACGAAGGCCCTGGAAGCTCTGCCTGAACTGGCGAAACGCGGCGGCCGGGCGCGGCCGCTTCGGATCTGCCCACGTGACGAGGCCGAACGCGAGATTGCCACGCTGGTAAAGCTGGGCGCCCGGCTGATCGCCCGGCCGGAACCCGATTATCCCGAGGCGCTCGCGGCCATCGAGGATGCGCCGCCGGTCGTCACCGTGCGCGGCCGAAACGAATTGCTGGCCGCCCCGAAACTCGCCTTGGTCGGCGCCCGCAACGCTTCGGCCAATGGCCGCTGCATCGCCGATGATATGGCGGCCGGTCTCGCCACCGCCGGTTATGCCGTGGTCAGCGGCATGGCCCGCGGCATCGATACAGCCGCCCATACCGGTGCTCTCCGAGCCACGTCCAGCCGAGGCGGCACCATCGCCGTAATCGCCGGCGGCATCGACGTCCTCTATCCGCCTGAAAATGCGGCATTATTCGAACGCTTGGGCCGTGATGGCCTGATCGTGGCGGAAGCCGCGCCGGGCACCGAGCCGGTGGCGCGTCACTTCCCGCGCCGCAATCGGATCATCTCAGGCCTCTCCAAGGCGGTCGTGGTGGTCGAGGCGGCGGTCAAATCGGGATCCCTCATCACCGCCCGCTATGCCCTCGATCAGGGCCGTGATGTCATGGCCGTTCCAGGCTCACCGCTCGACCCCCGATGCCGCGGCGGAAATCGCTTGATTCGAGAGGGCGCCCGGCTCGTTGAGGATTTCGAACAGGCCCTGGAGCACCTTGGAGAGCAGCTGGGTGCGGAGTCGAATAGGATTTTGGGCTCAGAGTTAAAGTTTCACGAGAACTTGAAAAGTAACGACTATTTATATGATTCTACAATATTAAATGAGACTGATCGCCTGCGTGAAGAGGTCCTCACTTTGCTCGGTCCCAGCCCGGTCATGGTTGACGAACTGCTCCGGCAGTGTCATTGCTCTGCCCCCGTTATGGGTATGGTATTGCTGGAATTGGATCTGGCAGGACGTCTGGAACGCCACCCGGGTAACCGGGTTTCGCTGCTGATGCAGGCCGCCTGACCGCCCTTTTCCACTTTATTGGCAGTCCGCTTGCGGGCTCCCCATATAACGCGACCGGGTCGGCTTTGGCCCATGTTCGAGTGAGCAGCGGAGCTTCATGAAAGTCGTCGTCGTCGAATCCCCCGCCAAAGCCAAGACCATCAACAAGTATCTTGGCGGGGATTATAAGGTGCTGGCCAGCTTCGGCCATGTGCGGGACCTCCCGCCCAAGGACGGCTCGGTACGCCCCGAAGAGGACTTCGCCATCTCCTGGGAAGTCGAGGGCCGCGGCGCGCAGCGGATGAAAGAGATTGCCGAAGCCGCCAACGGCGCCGAGAAGCTGATTCTGGCGACCGACCCCGATCGCGAGGGCGAGGCGATCTCCTGGCACATCGCTCAGGAAATTAAAAACAAGAAAAATCTCAAAGACTTGCCGATCGAACGTGTGGCATTCAATGAAGTGACCAAGCGGGCGGTGGCGGAAGCCATCGCCAATCCGCGCAAGATCGACCAGGAGCTGGTGGATGCCTATCTGGCTCGCCGCGCCTTGGATTACCTGGTCGGCTTCACACTCTCTCCGATCCTCTGGCGCAAGATGCCCGGTAGCCGGTCCGCCGGTCGCGTGCAATCCGTGGCGCTGCGGCTCATCTGCGAGCGCGAGGCGGAGATCGAGGCCTTCAAGCCGCGCGAGTTCTGGACCATCGAGATCGTCTTCAAGGCGCCGGACGGCACGGTCTTCACCGCCCGCCTCACCCATCTCGACGGCAAGAAGCTCGACAAGTTCGACCTCGCCGAGCAGGCCTCGGCCGAGGCCGCCGCGGCCAAGCTGAAGGCCGGCGCGCCGTTCTCGGTCGCCAATGTCGAGCGCAAGACCGTCAAGCGGAACCCGTTTCCGCCCTTCACCACCTCGACCCTGCAGCAGGAGGCCTCGCGCAAGCTCGGCTTCGGCGCGGCGCACACCATGCGGATCGCGCAGCGGCTCTATGAGGGCATCGATCTGGGTGGCGAGACGGTCGGCGTCATCACCTACATGCGCACCGACGGCGTCACGCTCTCGCAGGAAGCGGTCGATGCCGGACGCAAGCTGATCGCCGAGCAGTACGGCAAGGAATTCCTCCCCGACAGCCCGCGCATCTACAAGACCGTCGCCAAGAACGCCCAG
>DASYDA010000156.1:0-13926 GCA_036499865.1 Dongiaceae bacterium
GATGGCGCGCTATGCCGGGCCGCGCATGAAGGCGGTCTTCTATGTCGCCGTCATGCTGCCGCTCTGGTCGAATTACCTGGTCCGGGTCTATGCCTGGAAGCTGATCCTCGCCAAGGAAGGCGTGCTCACCTGGGTGCTGGCGCATCTCGGCCTCTCGGCGCCGCTGGATTGGATTCTCTCGACGCCGGATATCGGCGGCGCCTCGCTCGGCACCTCGCAGATCGGCACCACCATCGTCTTCGTCTATATCTGGCTGCCTTACATGGTGCTCCCCGTTCAGGCGGCGCTGGAGCGCGTGCCGAAATCACTGATCGAGGCTTCCAGCGATCTCGGCGCCCGCCCCCGGGAGACCTTCCGCAAGGTGATCCTGCCGCTTTCGATCCCTGGCGTCGCCGCCGGCTCGATCTTCACCTTCTCGCTGACCTTGGGCGATTACATCATCCCCAATCTGGTCGGCTCGTCGCGGCCCTTCATCGGCCAGCTCGTCTATCAATACCAGGGCACGGCGAGTAATCTGCCGTTGGCCGCCGCCTTCGCCGTGGTGCCGATCGTGATCATGGGCTTCTATCTCGCCATCGTGAAACGGCTGGGGGCCTTCGATGCCCTCTAGAACCGTCGCCGATAGCGGAAAACCGAAGGCCGGCTGGAGCCTCTCCGCCGCCGCCTGGTTCGGCGTGCTCTTCCTGAACGTGCCGATCCTCTTCATCATCCTCTATTGCTTCACCACCGACGACCGCTCCTATTCCTTCCCGCCGCCGGGCTTGACCACACAATGGTTCGGCGTCGCCTTCGCGCGCGACGATCTCTGGCAGGCCTTGGGCCTTTCGCTGCGGGTCGCCTGCGTCGCCATGATCGTGGCGATGATCCTCGGCACTCTCGCCGCCGCCGCGATGTATCGCTTCCGCTTCTTTGGCAAGGAAGGCGTCACGCTGCTGATCCTGCTGCCGATCGCACTTCCCGGCATCGTCACCGGCATGAGCCTGCGCGCCGCCTTCGATCTCGCGAACCTGCCCTTCAGCTATTGGACCCTGGTGCTCGGCCACGCGACCTTCTGCATCGTCGTCGTCTACAACAACGTGATCGCGCGCCTTCGCCGGTCGTCACCGGCTTTGGTCGAGGCCTCGATGGATCTCGGCGCCAACTCCTTCCAGACCTTCCGCCATGTGATCTTGCCCAATCTCGCGACCGCCTTGCTGGCGGGCGGGATGCTGGCCTTCGCCCTCTCCTTCGACGAGATCATCGTCACCACCTTCACCGCCGGCAACCAGGCGACCCTGCCGATCTTCATCCTGAAGGAACTCTCAAGGCCGCATAACCGCCCGGTCACGAATGTGGCGGCGGTGATGGTCATGGTCATCACCTTCGGTCCCATCCTGCTCGCCTATTATTTGACCCGCGATACGCAGGACACGGCGGGCAGCGGGAAATGAAGCTCTCGCTCCGCCGCATCACCCTCTTCACCGCCGACTTGGCGGCGATGGTCGCGTTCTACCGCGATGCGCTCGACCTCGACCTCGTCGTCGATGAGCCGGGCTGGAAGGAATTCGATGCCGGCGAGTGCCGCATCGCGCTGCATAACGGCAAATCCAGGGTGGGTGCGCGGGCGCCGAAGCTCGGCTTCTATGTCAAGGATGTCGCCAAGGCCAAGGCTGAGCTGGAAGCGCGCGGCGTCAAGCTCGGCGAGATCAAATCCTTCGAGAAGATTTCCTTCTGCGACGGCAAGGATCCCGACGGCAACGCCTTCTCCCTCACCAATCGCCGCTAGAGCATCCCGACGCATACCTGCGAATGAACTATGCACGCAACACACGCCTGCGCGCACGATTAATTGATCAAATGATCACTTGTACAATCGAAGAACGAAACCGCGCTGATTTAGCGTTGCCCAAATCTTGACATGAAAAAAGCCGGCAACTAGCGTGCTGTCCATCTTGGAAGCCGAGGCGAATGGTCGCCGGCGACCACAAGGGGGATGGGATGAAAAATTTCTTGCGCGTAAGTCTGTATGCGACGCTCTTCGTCTGGGCGGGAAATACGATCGTTGCCGCGCATGCCCAATCCTCGCTCGGCATCGATACCTTGCGCGTCGGCGCCGACCCGGATTTCCGGCCGATCAGCTTCTCGGATTCCAGCGGCACCCTGACCGGCTTCGATGCCGACTTCGCCGCCGGCCTGGCGAAGCATCTCAACATCCCGCTGCAATATCAGGGCGTCGCCTGGGACGGCATCGTTCCGGCCCTGACCGGCAGCAAAATCGACGCCATAACCACCATGGTGATCACCGACAAGCGCAAGGAAGTCGTCGCCTTCTCGGACCCGGTGATGCGCCAGGACGTGACCGAGGTCGTCCGCGCGGACCGCACCCAGAATCCCAGCCTCGAGGATCTGAAGACCTTGAAAGTCGGTGCGCAGATCAACACCTCGGCGCAGACGGCGGCCACCAAGATTCCCGGCGTCAATGCCACCATCTACAACACCGTCGCCGACGAATATAACGACCTCATGCTGGGCCGCATCGATGTCGTCCTGATCGAGGACGTCAATGCCTATTACAGCGTGAAGCAGGCCTATGAGGGCAAATTGCGCGTCACCGGCGTGCCGCTCTCCTCGGAACCGGCCTATGCCGGCGTCGCGTTGCGCAAGAGCGATACCGCGCTGCTGACCGCGGTCAATGCCGCGATCAAGGCCATGCGCGCCGACGGATCGCTCGCCGCCGTCGCCAAGAAATGGTTCGGCGATGCCGGCATCCTGGCGCCGGCCGCCCAGTAAACCCGGCGGCGCGGCCGCTATCGCGTTTTAGATTCACCCGCAGGCGACCGCGCCGATGCTGGAATTCGCGCGCGAATATTTCTGGCTCTATTGCACCGGAACGCTGATCGGCATCGGTCTCACCGCCTTGTCGATGATCGGATCGGTCTTCATCGGCCTCTGGATCGCACTGGCGCGCCTCTCGGGCAATCGCGCGCTGCGCACTGCCGGCAGCATCTATGTCGCGTTCTTCCGCGGCATCCCACCGCTGGTCCTGCTCTATATCATCTATTTCGGTCTGCCGACGGTAGCCCAGCAGCTCAACAACGCCTTCCTCATCGCGCTAGTCGAACCGCTCAACAACCGCCTGTTCGCGGCCACCGTCGCCTTCGCCATCAACAGCGCCGCCTATTCCGCGGAGATCATCCGCGCGGCGATCCTCTCGGTGCCGTCCAGCCAGCTGGAAGCCGGCCGCTCCTTCGGCATGCACCACGCGCTGGCGATGCGGCGGATCGTCTTGCCTCAAGCGCTGAAAGTGGCCTTCCCGCCTCTCGGCAATGAATTCATCACCGTCCTCAAGGGCACCTCGCTGGCCTCGGTGATCGGCGTCACGGAATTGATGCGCACCGCGCAGATGGCGGCCTCCGCGACCTTCCAGAACCTCACCGCCTATACCTTTGCCGGGGTCTTCTATGTGGTGCTGGTGGTGATGCTGCAACTCATCCTCACGGCACTGGAAAACCGCTTCACACCCAAGCGCCCCAAGGCCATGAAGAATGCAGGCCCGGCCGTTACAGCGCTGACCGACGAGCGGCATCAGTAGCACAAGCTCGCTAAGCCCCTCCCTCCCGTCTTCGGGGGGAGGTTGGGTGGGGGGCGCCGCAGATTCGTCCTAGAAGATCTCGCAATAACCCTTCGGCAGATTCGCGTTCATGCTCTTTGGCCCATTTTCCGTGATCACGATCTGGTCCTCGACGATGAATGCGCCGATGCCGTTCACGTAATAGGGCAGCTCATAGGAGAACACCATATTGGGCTGGATGATCACCGTGGCATCCGCCGCGATGAACGGCCATTCCTCCAGCCAGATGCTGGAACCGATGCCATGGCCCACATGACCGCGATTGTAATCGGGATAGCCCAACGCCCGCATTCTCCCCTGCGCCGCGGCATGGACGGCGCTCAACGGATTGCCAGGCCGCAATTGTTCGAACCCGGTCTCCCAGGCATCCAAGAGCGCTTCATGGATCGCACGCTGATGCCGGCTTCCTTTGCCGAAAACATAGGTGCGGCCGATATCGGAAGTGTGTCCGGCAATGGTGCAGCCGCAATCGAATTTGACCCCGTCGCCCTCTTTCAGGATCACGGTATTGGGGTCCTTGCCGAAGGTGATGGCGCCGCAATTGTTGAAGTTCCAGATCGATTCCAGCCGCACATCCCCGCGCCGGACCGCCTCCTCCATCACGCCGGCGCGATAGCGCATGGCGATCTCGAAGCCGGTCTCTCCCACCTTCAATCCCCGCAAGGCATGGCCGATGCCGATCTCCGTCAGATCGGAGGCTTCCTGCAGCAGCGTGATTTCCTCCGGCTCCTTGAACAACCGCAATTGCCGGAACATCTCCGAGCTGTCGCACAGTTTTGCTTCCGGCAGCGCCGCGCGGAACAATTTGAAATCCGAAGTGGGCAGGAACTCGAATTCGAAGCCGAGCCTGGCGCCGAGCAGCTTCCGGTCCGCAAGTCCGTCGCAGAGCAGGCGAACGGCATTGCCCATGTCATAAGTCGCCGGCCGTTGCCGCGGCTTCGCCTTGTGATCTCCGCAATCGCCGCAGCACTTCGCCACCTCGGCGAAGAGATCGCGCGTCGAGAGGTCGCGCGCCGCAAGCGATTCCACATCGATGTAATCGACCCACATCGGATGGGTCCGGACATCCTGGAAGCCCGATCTGGCGCGGAACGCGGATTCGATGGCGTCGGCGATCACCGCCGCCGGGCTCAACCCGTCATCGGCGGGGATGACGGCGATCTGGGTTCCGGCGCGGCGCCAAGCGGAGGCAAAACCGGGATGCGCGCCCGTGATGTAGCGGAAGTTCTCCGGCTGGACGACGACCAGCGCATCGAGCCCCGAAGCCGCCATCATCGCCTGCGCGCGCCGCCGATGCCGCGCGGCAACGGTTTCTGCGGCTTTCGGCGTCGTAGCGGGAGACGGCATCGGAGCAGCCCTGGTCAAGCGATGGTGCCTGCCTAACTATCACGCCGCCGGCACCGCAACAATGCTCCGGCTTCGCCCAGCCATCCCACGATCGACGCATATATGGATGCGCCAACATTCGCCGGGTAATAGGTTTCAAACCGATCCGGCGTCGGCACGACGCTTGGTGTCGAAGGTACGGAGCGGTGGCGGCGCCGAGGCTCAAGCCGCCACCGCTCCGCACCCGCATCCCTTCTTGCCCGCCTCCTTGGCCACGGCATCGGCCACACAGCAGGCTTCCGCCTCGACGGGGGACGGGCCGCCGCAGCATTCCGCTTCGTCGAAATCGGTGGTGCAGATCCCGGTATCCGGCAGCTTCAGATGCACATCGTCCGCCGCCACTGTGTCGCCGGACAAAGCCGCCGCCACCGACCGCGCCTGCTCATATCCGGTCAGCAACAGAAAGGTCGGCGCGCGGCCATAACTCTTGACGCCGATCGTATGGAAGCCCGGTTCCGGATGCGCCGTCTCGCGATGCCCGTGCGGGTCCACGGAACCGCAGGAATGGATGTTCGGATCGATCATGGGGCCGAGAGCCTTGGTGCTTTCGAGCCAGGGATCGAGTTCAAGGCGAAGTTCGCGGGTCATAGCGAGTTCAGGCCGCTGCCCGGTCGCAACGATGATTTCATCGACTGGCGAGAGGTTGACGCCGCCAGCATCGGTTTCGCCCGTCAGCACCAGTCCCGTTTCGGTTTGCGCGACCGCTTCAACCGAGAAGCCGGAGGCAAGCTCAATCCGGCCGGTCGCCACAAGAGAGCGCAAATGCCGCCCGAGCCTGCCGCGGGCGGCCAATTCGTCGGCATCGCCGCCGCCATAGATCCGCGCCATGTTCCGACCACGAACCACCCAGACAATTTTGCCGCCACCGAGCGTAGCAAGATCCAGCAGCACGTTGATCGCGGAATAGCCGGAGCCAACCACGGCAACCCGCTTGCCGTCATAGCGCGGCCGGGCGTTGCCGAGGACGTCGGGCATGCCATAAGCGAGATGCGCTTGGACCGCCGCTTCTCCCTCTGCGGCAACACCCGAGCCGCCCAGCGGATTGGGATTGTGCCAGGTGCCCGAAGCATCGATCACCGCCCGCGCCTGGACCAGACGGTCCCGGCCGTTACGGCCAGCCATCTTCAATACAAAGGGCCGGTCGATGCGATCCTTGCTGATGACCTTGTCGATGCCGCGCCGCGTAATCGCAACGACCCGCGCATCCGTCTCGATGCTGCCGGCCAAAGCCGGCAGAGCGGAAAGCGGCTGGAGATAGCGGCGGCAGAGATCGTCGCCGGTCGGCAGCGCCGTCGTTTCCGGCAATTTCCAACCCGAGGCTTCGAGGAGTCTTCGCGAAGCCGGATCGACGCTTTGCTCCCAGTTCGTGAAGATGCGGACATGGCCCCAATCGCGGATGTTGGTACCGACCCTCGCGCCCGCTTCATAGACGCGGAACGACACGCCGCGCTCAGCCAGATTGGCGGCGGCGGCCAGGCCGATCGGGCCTGCGCCGATGATTGCGATCGGAAGCTCCTGAACTCCATTCATTGTCTCTTCATCCTTATTTCGACAAATTTCGAAATATTCGATCAAAAAAAGTCAGGCCGCTTTGACCCCGCTGCAAGTCGCATCCATGCAACATTCATCAACCAGATAGCTGACCAGATTCCGCATCGCCGGATAGTTCGCGCGGCAGATCAGCGTGGTCGCTTGCCGCTCTTGCGAGATCAGGCCGGCCTCTTTAAGGACGCGGATATGGTGCGAAAGCGTGGAAGCGGCTAAACCGATCTTCGCCTGCAGCGCACCGCAAGGCAGTCCGTCCTCGCCAGCACGAACCAGCGACCGATAGATCTTCAGTCGTACCGGGCTTCCTAGAGACTCCAGTTGGCGGGCGGCTATTTCGAGTTTCATAATAATATATGTGAGCAGATTCCCTGAAATCCGTCAATCCATATTTCGAATAATATCGAAATATGGGATCGCTCCCAACTTCAGACTGAAGCGCCCGCCGGCAGCGCCAGACCCGCCTCTTCCGGCGCGAATTCCGTCGCCAGCACGCGCAGCCGGCTGTGCACCTGGTCGCGGTCGATGTGGCAGCTCCGGAGATGGCGGAACTTCCGGTTGGGGTCGAAGGCGCGGCGTCCATGCATGGCACGATGGTTGTCGCAGATGGCGACATCGCCAGGCTGCAGCATCACGGTCAGCGTCATGGCTGGGTCGTAGACGATGCGCATGAATTCGGCGGCTGCATCCATCATCGCGTCCACGCCGTCGAGCGCCTGATCGAAGGCGCCGGTCGCACGGTCATTGTAGCGGACGCCCACGACCTCCCCGTCATCGTCCAGCGAAAATACCCGGGCGCGACAACGCAGATCGACCGTTCCGGCATGCCGTCGATGAAAATTCATCGGCTGGGTTGAGAGCAGCCGGAAGCTTTCCGGTGATTCCTGGCGCAGCCTCTCGGCGGCGGCGAAACCGTCCACGAAAATCGAGGCGCCTTCCTTGTCGGCGCCGGCTTCGAGGCAATGCAGGAAGAAGATCCCCGGCGGCGCATAGCGGAAGGGCTCGTCGGTATGCGGCGTCTGCGCCCGTGACGTCGCACCCGCGACCTGCGGATCCGGCTCGCTCTTCAATTCGAAGAAGCGGCCGTAATCCGTCTCGCGCACGCTGCCGAAGCGTGCCGTCACGCGCTCGGTTTCTTCAGCGGTCGGCGCACCGCCGCGCAGGATGACAAGGCCGACATCCCGCAAGGCCTGCAAGGCGCGGAAAAGGCCGCGATCGTCCGGCGCGAGCGCATCGTCTACCGCGATCTCCGGTATCAGGCGCGACGCGCTTTCCGCATTCCATAAACTCCGTGACGCGTGGCGACCGGTGGAAAATCCCGGCCGCTCCGCATGGAGACGCGCCGGATCGAGAACTGTCTCATGACCGTCGGCCCAGGCAATCGCGAGATTGCCCGCCGCATCGAGGCCCAACCGCGCGATCTTCGGCCGTTGCGGCAGATCGGGGAGTTTGGCAATCCGGAGGCCGCGGTCGGTATCGCCGCAAAGGGCGCAGCTGCAGGCATAGCGGAGGACGCGGTTCGCCATCACCGTCGCCGTGCCGTCGGACCAAGTGAGCTGCACCGCATCCTCCCCGGTCGGCACCGCCGCGGCGAGCTTCAGGGTCCGTTTGGTTTCGGCGGGCAGGGTGAGGTTCATCGCGGCTTCGCTCCGGTCGATTGCTTTTTCAACGGCGATGCTAGAGACTTCACCAATCAACCCAAGCGAGATCTTTTCCCCGGAGTTGAGCGCAGTTCAATGGCGAGCCCGTCACCGGCGCTGTTGCGCAGCTTCGAAGCCGCCGCCAGGCTGGGCAGTCTGACCCGCGCCGCCGCCGAACTCGGCGTGACGCCGGGCGCGGTCGGCCATGCGGTGCGGGCGCTGGAGGCCTGGGCCGGGGTACCGCTCCTCAAGCGCGAGGGCCGCAAGCTCATTCCAACGGAACAGGCGCTCCGCGCCCTGCCCGGCCTGGCGGAGGGTTTCGCCATCCTCACGGCCGCCGCTGAACTGATGCAGGCGACGCAGAAGTCACTGGTCACCGTAGCCGTCGATCCCTCCTTCGCGGCGCTCTGGCTGGTGCCGCAACTGGCGGCGTTCCGTCAGAGCGAGGGCGCCGCCGAGTTCCGTATGGTCGCACCCACGCATCCCGATCCGCTGGCGGCTCCGGATGTCGATCTGGCGCTGCTCTATCGCAAGCCGCAAGGTGCCGGCCTGTCGGTCACGCGATTGATGGAAGAGCAGGTTCTTCCGGTCTGCGCGCCGTCGCTGAAACCGAACCGCGCGACCTGCGCCGGCTTTCCGCAGAAACGGCGCTTGCTGCATGTCGATCTCGGGCAGGACGATACGGAATATCCGAGCTGGAACAGTTGGTGCCGCGCCGCCGCAATCGATCCCGCCCTCGCCGCCGGCGGCAGCCATTTCAGCCATGCCGTCATGGCGCTGCAAGCGGCGACGGATCGTCAAGGCATCGCCTTGACTGGCACCATCATGGCGGCGGATGCGCTCCGCGACGGGCGCCTGGTGCCGGCGGTCGATGATCCGCCCCGCATGACCCTGCCCCGCTACCTCGCCTTGCGCCGCGCCCCGGAACCCCGCCCGGTCGTGCGCCGCCTCTGCCGGTTTCTGCAGAAAGCGGCGGCGGGAGCCGCGTAGCTATCGCTTCATGTAAAGATCGCGGGCCGCCAGCACCGCGCCGCCGACGATCAGTACACAGGCGATGCCGATGGTGAAGCTCGCTTCCGCGCGGCCGGAGAGAATCAGCAGCAGGGTCGAGAGCAGCGGCGCGGTATAGGAGAGCGCACCCAACGCCTTGATGTCGCCATGCTTGACGCCGTAATCCCAGACGAAGAAGGCGAGGCCGACCGGCCCTAATCCCAGCGCCACCACCGCCGCCCATTGTCCGGAATCGGCCGGCCAGAGGGTGGGCTCGAAAGCCAGATGCGAGACGAATCCCAGCACCGCGGTCACGCCGCAGAAGGCGCCGACGCAATCCGTGGGCGCGGTGCCGAAGCGCCGGCTCAGCACCGAATAGATCGACCAGGTGAAGGCGCAGGCGAGCGCCGCAAGATAGCCGATCGTGTCGCCGGGGACCTGCGGCCCGGTGCCGGTATGCCTGGCGATGATCAGCGTCGCGGCACCCGCAAGACCGATCGCCGCGCCCGCGATATGCTGCCAATAGAGGCGCTCACCCGGCAGCAGCGCCGAGAACAGCACGATCAGCAGCGGCCAGAGATAGGCGATCAGGCTGGCATCGACCGGCGGCGCATGGCGGAGCGCGATGAAATAGAAGAAATGATAGCCGTAGAGGCCGCCGATTCCGATCGCCCAGACCGGCCAGGGCTGGCGCAGGAAAGCGAAGGCGTCGCTGCCCTGGCGCAAGGCCAGAAAGATCCAGCGGCAGAGCGCCAGCAGGAAGGCGACCGTGAAAGTCATCGCCATCAGCTGGAACGGCGGCACCTGTCCGGTGGCGCTGGTGAACAGCGCCAGGGTCGCCCAGAGCGCGATGGCAATGGCGCCGATCGATGTGGCGCGAAGGGTGTTGCTTTTGTCGGTCACTGGAGCCGGCCCCCCGAAGCGATCCGCAGCTTCTAGGAGAAGCGGTTCGCGGCGGTCAACCGGGAAGCTGGTTGAGGTAGAGGATTTGCAGCACGGCGCCCGCGAGGATGACCAGGATCATGAAGCCTAGGATCACGCTGCGCCGGAGGCTCGCTTCCCGGGCCGAGGATATCCCACGGATCGAGCGGGTGAGGCTGGAGAGCTTCGCGGTGATGCGCAGCAGCTTGTCGCGCTCGGTGTTCTGCCAGAATTGATAGAACACGATCAGATAAACCGCGGCGAGGCCGATGATCACGCCCAGGAACTGCGCCAGGCGGAACAGGAATCCGTCCTTTTCCACATGCGCACCGAAGGCGCCGAGCCCGAAGATCGCGATGATGCCGATCGCCAGGCTGCGCCATTGCTGCTCCTTGCCGAGCCGGCTGCTTTTGGCCGCCTCGTGATAGAGCATCAGCATTTCGGCATGGGTCAGCTCGTCGAGCTCGCTGGGAACCAGCGTTTCCTCGACCTCGGTCTCCGGGCTTTCCGGCGCCGGTTCTGCGGGTTTCTTGGCCATGATGGCAGTGTGGCGCAGGATCGTTAATAAACGACGAAGCCAGCATTCTCTTGATTCCAAGGGATAAATTCATAACCCATTGACGCCGGCCGCTCTGATTATAATATTCGTTATAACATCCAGGAGGGCATCATGCTGAAACTCAAGATCATCACCATCGGCAGCTCCGCCGGTGTCATCCTCCCCAAGGAAGTCCTTGCCCGCCTCAAGGTGGAAAAGGGCGATCAGATCTTCGTCACCGAGACAAAGGACGGCTATCTGCTGACGCCTTACGATCCATCCTTGGAAGAGCAGTTGAAAGCCGGCCGCGATTTCATGAAGGAATATCGTGACACCTTCCGCGCGCTCGCCAAATGAGCTTCTTCTGGGTCCATAAGCAGGCCTTGCTGCTGCTGCACGACGAGAGTCTTGCCGAGCACGGTGGTCTGGAAGGCTTGCGCGATGAAGGCCTGCTGGATTCGGCACTGGCGCGCCCGCAAAATCTGGCGGTCTATGATTCCAGCGCCCATATCGCCGCTTTGGCCGCAGCATACGGATTCGGGCTCGCGCGAAACCACCCTTTCGCTGATGGCAACAAGCGTGCGGCCTTTTTGTCCGTCGGCCTATTTCTGAGCATCAACGGCTGGCGTTTGGCCACGACCGCGGCGGAAGCCACGCAAATCGTGCTCGGAGTTGCCTCGGGCGAATTGGAAGAGGTGGCTTTCGCCGCCTGGGTCCGCGACCATCTGCAGCCGCGCTAATTCTGCTTCTTCCCGCCCTTGGCGGCTTCAACGAGCTTTGCGTCCGGGTCGACGCGATAGGCGTTGACCATGCGGTTGGTGGCGTTGGCCATGCCGACCACCGAAACAAGCTCCGCCAGCATGGTATCGTTCATGCCCGCTTTCCGCGCCGCGGCGGTGTGGGAGATGATGCAGTATTCGCAGTTGTTGGTGATGCTGGTGGCGAGATAGAGCATCTCCTTCACCACCGGATCGAGAGCGCCCGGACCCATGATCTGCTTCAGGTCTTCCCAGGTGCGCTTCAGGGTCGCCGGATCGTTGGCGAGCACTTTCCAGAAATTGTTGATCCAGTCGACCTTGCGGGTGGCCTTGATGTCTTCGTAGACGGCTTTGACCTCGGGCGAGGCATCGGCTTCTTCGATGAAGGGCATCAGGGCCATAATGTGTTCCTTGAAAAGACGGATAATTTATTTGAATGGACGTTCAATTTTTGAACGTCCATTCAAAATAATTCAGTACATGTGCTGGCCGCCGTTGATCGAGAGCGTCGAGCCCGTGATGAACCCCGCCTCGTCGGCAACCAGAAACAAAACGCCCCGCGCGATCTCCGTCGCTTCGCCAAGACGACCGACCGGAATCTTGGCGACGATCTTTTCGAGGACCGGCTGCGGCACCGCGCGGACCATGTCGGTGTTGATATAACCCGGCGCGATCGCGTTGACGGTGATGTTCTTCGAAGCGCCTTCCTGCGCCAGCGCCTTGGTGAAACCGTGGATGCCGGATTTGGCGGCGGCGTAGTTCACCTGGCCGTATTGCCCGGCCTGGCCGTTAATGGAGCCAATGTTCACGATACGCCCGAAGCCGCGGGCACGCATGCCTTCGATCACCAGCCGGCACATATTGAAGCAGGAGGTCAGGTTGGTGTGGATCACCGCCTCCCAATGCTCCGGGCTCATCTTGAGAATGGTGCCGTCGCGGGTGATGCCGGCATTGTTCACCAGCACATCGATCGCGCCGAGCTTGTCGGTGATCTCGGCGACGCCCTGCTGGCAGGACTTGAATTCGGCGACATCGAACTTGAAGACATTGATGCCGCATTTATCGTGAAAAGTCTTCGCGGCCCCGTCATTGCCGGCATAGGTCGCCGCCACCGTATAGCCCGCATTCTTCAGCGCCAGCGAGACCGCTTCGCCGATCCCGCGCGTACCGCCGGTCACCACCGCCACCCGTCCCATAGCCGCCTCCTCGAGTTTTTTTATGGTGATAATCCGCTTAGCGTTCGACGGTCAGGGCGATGCCCATGCCGCCGCCGATGCACAGAGTGGCGAGGCCTTTCTTGGCGTCGCGCTTCATCATCTCGTGCAGGAGAGTGACCAGCACGCGGGCGCCGGAAGCGCCGACCGGATGGCCGATGGCGATGGCGCCGCCATTGACGTTCACCTTCGCCGGATCCCAGCCCATATCCTTGTTGACCGCGCAGGCCTGCGCCGCGAAGGCCTCATTGGCCTCGATGAGATCGAGATCGTCGGCCTTCCAGCCGGCCTTCTTCAAGGCGGCGCGGGAGGACGGGATCGGACCCGAGCCCATCACCGCGGGATCGACCCCGGCGGTCGCCCAGGAGACGATGCGCGCCAGCGGTTTCAACCCGCGCTTCGCCGCCATATCGGCGGACATCAGCGTCAAGGCGGCGGCGCCGTCATTGATGCCGGAGGCGTTGCCGGCGGTGACCGTACCGCCTTCTTTCAGGAAAGCCGGACGCAGTTTCTGCAGGATATCGATGGTGGTGCCGTGCTTCAGATACTCGTCGGCATCGACGGTGATATCGCCCTTGCGGTCCTTGATCACCACGGGAACGATCTCATCCTTGAACTTGCCGGCCTTCTGCGCGGCCTCCGCCTTGTTCTGCGAGGCCAGCGCGAACTGGTCCTGCTGGTCGCGGGTGATCTGCCACTGCTTCGCCACGTTCTCGGCGGTGTTGCCCATATGATAGCCGTTGAAGGCGTCCCAGAGCCCGTCGGTGATCATGGTGTCGATCATCTCGGCACTGCCCATCTTCACCGGGTTCCGAAGATGCATGGCATGCGGCGCCATGCTCATGCTTTCCTGGCCACCGGCCACCACGATCTCGGAATCGCCGTTGCGGATCGCCTGGAAGCCCAGCGCCACCGCGCGCAGGCCCGAGCCGCAAAGCTGGTTGATGACATAGGCCGTCTTTTCATAGGGAATGCCGGCCGCGACCGCCGCCTGGCGCGCCGGGTTCTGTCCCTCGCCGGCGGTCAGGATCTGGCCGAGGATGACCTCGGAAACCTCGCCGGCTTCGATCTTGGCGCGCTTCAGCGCCTCGGCGATCGCCACCTTGCCGAGCATATGCGCGGGGAGCTTGGAGAGCGCGCCGTTAAAAGCGCCAACCGGCGTGCGCGCGGCCGAAGTGATGACGACATCCATACCGTTCTGGGCCATGACGATTCCCTTAATCCTGTGAGCAGCGGCTCATCATTGAGCATCGCGCAGCATGATTTCGACCCTAAAAGGAGTCCGGCCACGCCGCAAGCGGCATGTGGTCGCGCGGGTAGTTGC
>DASYDA010000157.1:0-2693 GCA_036499865.1 Dongiaceae bacterium
GCAGGAGTCCGGTCGCCGTGCGCAGATCCGCGATCAGCTGCTCGCTGCCCGGCCAGACTCCATGCTGCGGTGTCGCCCCGAAGCCGCGCTGGTCATAGGCATAGACCGCGAAGCCCCGCCGCGCGAGGCCGTGGCCCGGCAATTCCAATCCGGCGGAATAGTCGTTGAAGCCGTGCAAGGCCAGGATGACGCCCAGCGGCTTGTCCTGTGCAGCACCTTGCCAAGGCAGCCATTTCCGCAACGGGAGATCGACGCCATCCGCGGTATGAAAGGCGGTGTCCGTCAGCCGCGGCGGATCGATCGGCGGCCCGATCGTCTGCAGCTCCGGCGCGCAGGCGGAAAGCAGCAAAGCGGGCAACAGCAGGGCGAACGCGATAGCGAAGCGAACCAGCCCTTTCAACGCGCGCCGGTTCAGGCGACGCTGCCCGCCGTGCGGCGGGTGAGCTGAAGGAAGATGTCCTCGAGATCGGTCTCGACGGTGGAAAGATCGGCGATTTCCAGCCCGGCTTCCGCCACGGCGGCCAGGATCACCGCCACCGACGTCTGATTCGGCCGGTAATGCAGTCGCAGCCGGCGGGGGCCCAGCAGTTCCGGTTGAAACCGCGCCAGCGTCGCTGGAACGCTGGTAAGATCGGCGCCCAAGGTCAGCAGCAATTCCTTGGCATCGATCCGTCCCAGCAGGGTCTCTGTTCGCTCGCAGGTGATCACCTTGCCGTGGTTGATGATGGCGATTCGGTCGCAGAGCTCTTGGGCCTCTTCCAGGTAATGCGTGGTCAGAAGCACCGTGACGCCGTCGGCGTTCAGCTTGCGGACATAGGACCAGAGCTGTTGCCGGAGCTCGACATCGACGCCGGCCGTGGGCTCGTCCAGCACCAGGATCGGCGGATTGTGCACCATGGCCTTGGCCACCATCAGGCGGCGGCGCATGCCGCCGGAGAGCGAGCGCGCATAGGCGTCGGCCTTATCCGCCAGCGACAGCGCCTGCAGGATCTCCATGGTACGGCGTTCGTGCTTCGGCACGCCGTACATGCCGGCCTGGAGGTCCAGCAGCTTCTTCGGCGTGAAGAAGGGGTCGATGTTCAATTCCTGGGGCACCACGCCGATGGCTGCGGCGGCATGTCGCGGGTGGCGGTCGAGGTCGATGCCCCAAATCGTGACCTGACCCTCGGTCTTAATGACCAATTGGGCCATGATATTGATCATGGTCGATTTGCCGGCCCCATTGGGGCCCAGCAGGCCGAATATCTCGCCGCGCGGGATGTCGAGATCGACATGGTCCAAAGCGAGTTTCGGGCTGCTGCCCTTGGCCATATAGCGTTTGGCGAGGCCGCGAATCGATACGGCCATCTCCGGCATGTTGGTTTTACGAGAATCTTCTGGCATGAGCGGGACAGTGGCCTTGGTTGCCGCTGTTGATTTGAGTTGAGCCGCATGGGTATCATCGCCGCCCATCAGGGTCAATCGGCGCGCCAGCCCGGAAAACCGGCCGGCCGCCCTTTTTGAGGTGAAACGGAACCATGGCTGCCGAACCGGTGGAGACCGTGCAAGTGAATGCGCCGACTGTCGCCTGCGACGGCGGACCGGGGACGGATGGCCATCCCAAGGTCTATCTCAACCTTGCCAAGCACCGGCAGATCGAATGCCCCTATTGCGGCAGACGGTTTGTCATGAAAGAGGGTGCCGCCGCGGCAGCGGCGCATTGATGCCGGTTTTCCGCCGATCCTTTCGCAACGCTTTCACACGAGCACCCCGCTCTTGAGCGAACAGGACGCCGCCAAGCCCCGTCACGTCTTCCTGGTTGACGGTTCGGGCTACATCTTTCGCGCGTTCCACGCATTGCCGCCGCTGACCCGCAGCGACGGCACGCCGACCAATGCCGTGCTCGGTTTCGTGAACATGATCACGAAGCTGCTCGACGAGACCGATGCCGATCACCTTGCCGTGATCTTCGATGCGGGCCGCAAGACTTTCCGCAACGACGTCTACAAGGAATACAAGGCGCACCGGCCGGAACCGGCACCGGAATTGATCCCGCAATTCGGTCTCATCCGCGAAGCCACCCGCGCTTTCAATGTCTCCTGCATCGAGATGGACGGCTTCGAGGCCGATGACCTTATTGCCACCTATGCGGACCATGCGTTGAAGGCTGGCGCCAACGACGTCACCATTGTCTCCTCCGACAAGGATCTGATGCAGCTCGTCACCGACAAGGTGAAGCTCTGGGATCCGATGAAGAACAAGTCGATCGGCCCCGCCGAGGTCAAGGAGAAATTCGGCGTCGCCCCCGACAAGGTGATCGACGTCCAGGCGCTCTGCGGCGACACCTCGGACAATGTGCCCGGCGTGCCCGGAATCGGCATTAAGACCGCGGCGGAACTGATCAACACCTATGGCTCCCTCGACAAGCTGCTGGACTGCCTGAACGAGATCAAGCAGCCGAAGCGGCGCGAGAGCCTGACCACGAATGCGGAACTGGCGCGGATCAGCCGCACGCTGGTCACGCTGAAACATGACGTGCCGATCGAGCATGCGCTCTCGACCTTCGCGCGCCGGGCGATCGATCCTGACATGCTCTACGCCTTCCTGAGAGCCAACGAATTCCGGACCGCGCTCACCCGCGCGCAAAATAAGCTGGGATCGCAAGTATCGGCGGAAGCGAAAGCGCCTCCCGCGACCGGCGGTTCGGCACCCTC
>DASYDA010000158.1:0-7836 GCA_036499865.1 Dongiaceae bacterium
GGACTGCGGCGGACGCGGGGAGCGTTTCGGGCTGACGATCGGCAGCCTTACGGGAAGAGGAAAAGACATGAAGAAGACTATCCTAGGCAGCATCGTCGCGGGCGCCGTCATGGCGCTGGCGACTCTGTCTGCCCATGCCGATGACACCGTCAGATTCGGCGTCGCCGCGGAGCCCTATCCGCCGTTCACCTCGCCGGATGCTTCCGGAAAATGGGTCGGTTGGGAGATCGACCTGATGGACGCCGTCTGTGCTGAAATGAAGGCGAAGTGCGAAGTCGTGCCGGTCGCTTGGGACGGCATCATCCCGGCGCTTCAGGCGAAGAAGTTCGACGTCATCTGGTCGTCGATGACAATCACTTCGGAGCGCAAGAAGCAGATCGACTTCACCGACAAATACTATCAGACGCCGGCGGTGCTGATCGGGCCGAAGAGCGATACGGACAAGATCGGCGTCATCGCCAATCCGACGGCGCCTGACCGCAAGATCATCGATCCCGCCAGCGTCAAGGGCAAGATCGTCGGCGCGCAGATCCAGACCATTCACGCCAATTATGTGAAGACCTATCTGACGCAATCGCAGGCGAAGCTTTACGACACGCAGGACAATTGCAATGCCGACCTCATCGCCGGCCGCGTCGATCTGGTGATCGCTGATTCGATCGCCTTGGCTGATTTCCTGAAGTCCGACCAAGGGAAGGATATGGAAGTGAAGGCGACCGTGCCGACCGATCCGATCTTCGGCGACGGCGTCGGCGGCGGCCTTCGCAAGGACGATACCGCGCTGAAGGAAAAGCTGAATGCAGCCCTGAAGGCGGTTCACGCCAGCGGGAAATACGACGAAATCACCAAGAAGTACTTCAACTTCGATATCTACGGCAGCTAAGCAGAGGCCGGTGAATCGCCAAAACGCCACCCGGGACTTGCGCTCGGGTGGCGTTTATCGTTTCAATGAATGCCCGGTACCGGCTGCCAATGCCAAATCTGGAACAGTCGGTATCGATACGATCGCGCGCCGAAGACGGGGAAGCATGATGGCGGCAGCCATATTGCGAGATCGACCAGCATGAACTCCGGTCAGTCGGTCTGGAGCCTGCTCAGCTATGGCGACCAGGGCTATAGCGATGAACTGCTCGCCGGCCTCTGGCTCACCGTGCAGATTTCTGTTTGCACCTATGTCGTCGGTTTTTGCTTCGGCCTGCTTGGGGCCGGGATGAAGTTGAGCGGCAATCGCTGGCTGATGCGGATCGGCGACGCCTATACGACGATCATCCGGGCGCTGCCCGAACTGCTGCTGCTGTTGCTGCTCTACTACGCCGGTACCGCCGCGTTGAAGGGCATATTGGTCGACATCGGCCTGGCGTCGGAGGATTTCCAGATCAACGCCTTCGCCGCCGCGGTGATAGCGCTGGGCTTCATCCTCGGAGCCTATATGACGGAAGTCCTGCGCGGGGCGATCCTGTCCGTGCCGAAGGGGCAACTTGAGGCGGCGCGTGCTTATGGCATGCATTTCGGCCTGCGGTTTCGCCGTATTCTGTTCCCGCAGATGATGCGGTATGCGACCGCGGGAATGGGCAATCTCTGGCTCAATACGACGAAGGACAGCGCCCTGATCGTGGTGCTGGGCAGTTTGCCGGAATTGCTGTCGGCGACCAGGGGCGCGGCCGCAGGCACCAAGCATTATGCATTCTTCTATTTCGTCGGCGGGCTCCTCTATCTGCTCGTCACCGTGACGTCGATGATCATTCAGGCGCGGATCGAGCGCCGTCTCAATCGCGGCTATCGGCGAGTCTAGCGCGGCCATGGAAGATTTTCTCGGCGGCATTCAATATCTGGTAACCGTGGCAATGCCGCAGCTCTTGGCCGCGGTTCCCTTGACGCTTGCCCTGACGATCATTTCCGGCGTGATCGGAAATCTGCTGGCGCTGCCGGTTGCGGTTGCCCGAACGTCCAGCAATCCTTTCCTCTGGGTGCCGGCCTATTGTTACATCTTGGTCATGCGCGGCACGCCGCTCCTGATCCAGCTCTTCTTCATCTACTATGGCCTCGGCTCGCTCCTGCCGGGGACCTGGGTGCGGCACAGTTGGCTCTGGCCTTATCTGCGCGATGCGTTCTGGTATGCGGTCTTCGCGTTCAGCCTCAACACAGCGGGCTATACCGGCGAAATCCTGCGCGGCGGCCTCCAGGCGGTGCCGCATGGCGAAGTCGAGGCGGGGCGCGCCTTCGGCATGACGGATTGGCTGATCTTCTGGCGCATCCGGCTGCCGCGCGCCATTCGAATCTCCTTGCCGACCATGACCGGCGAGGTGATTCTCCTGTTGAAATCGACGTCATTGGCATCGACGATCACCATCGCGGACATCATGGGCGTGCGTCAGGATATTTTCGCGCAGAGCTTCAAGGTCTATGAGCCGTTGATCGGCGCGGCGATCATCTACATCACGCTGGTCTTCATTTTCACCCGGGTCCTCTATTGGCTGGAGGCGCGGCTCAACAAGGATCGCCTCACCCCGGTGGCAGTGATCCTGCCGACCGCAACCCCCTGACGGCCGGCGCATTTCCCTTTCATGAAACCGAAGTGGATTGTTGGCAGCGTCGCGACGCTCGTCGCCGTCATGGCGATCGGGTATGCGATCTACTGGTTTGTCGTGGCTCCCAAGGTCGATGCGGCCATCGACAACTGGGTCGCGATGGAGCGGCAGGCCGGCGCAACGCTCAAGTTCGAGCGAACACCGGTCTCGGGATTCCCTTGGGAATTCCGGTCGGCGTTTCACAACGTCGATGTCACGCAAACGGTCAATGGCGAGCGCATCGAATGGGGCGGATCTGATTTGGAGCTCAGTCTTTCGCCGTTCGATCTGGAAACGATCCGATTCGCTTCCTCCAGCGGCATGTCCATTTTTTTCAGAGACAGAAACAACACGCTGGCATTTGAATCGCCGAAAGGAAGGATCGCCTTTCGCGGCGATGGCTCCTTGTCGGAACTTGCGATCGAAGCGGCCGAGACCAGGTTCGCGATCCCAGACCTTGTTATCTCAAAAGCCGATGCCGTGAAAATCAGCGTCTCCTTGCCGGCAACGCCGCCGCGAAGCGACCGCGATACGGCCGTGGACTTCTCCGTCAGCCTGGAAAACGTCATGCTACCACCCGGCAGGATCTTGGTGACGGAGGATCCGTTGACTCAGGTCAATCTCGCCGGATCCGTCAAAGGGCCGATAACGATTGCGTCCCTGCGGCAGGCGCTCGCCGCCTGGAGCAATCAAGGCGGGACCTTGGAGGTGAAAACCTTCACCCTGGCACAGCCGCCGCTCACGCTTTCCGGCAGCGCTACGCTTGCGCTGGATCAGGATCTGCAGCCGATCGGCGCCGCCAATATGACGGCGCGCGGCCTCGGCGATACTATCGATCTGCTGGCGAAGCAGGGGCGGCTGGCGGCTGGCGATGCCACGAAATTCAAGCTCTTCGTGATCGGTGCTCAGCACACGGGTTCCGATGGCGTTCCCGAAGTCGCCACTGGTCTCTCCGTGCAGAACGGCTACCTGAACTGGGGGCCGTTCCGTCTCGCGCGCATGCCACGGTTCGCCTGGCAGTAACTCCGGCTTATTGACCTTCCCGGAGGCCTTTGACGAATTCGGGCAGGCCCACCTGCCGCTGGCGGCGCAGCCGTTCGGCGATCAGGATCGATCGCACCTCGCCGACGCTTTTTCCAACGTCATGGTTGATGACGATGTAGTCGTATTCCGCCCAATGGCTCATTTCGTCGGCAGCCTTCGCCATGCGGCCCGCGACCACTTCGGCGCTGTCCTGGGCGCGGCTTTTCAGCCGGATTTCGAGGTCGCGGGTCGAGGGCGGCAGGATGAAGATGCTCACCAGGTCGTCGCGCGCGCTCTGCGCCAATTGCTGCGTGCCCTGCCAATCGATATCGAACAGGATGTCGGCGCCGGTGCGGAGCACGGTTTCCACCGGCTCGCGCGGCGTTCCGTAGTAATTGTCGAAGACCTTGGCATGCTCGAGGAATTCGCCCCGATTGATCATCAGCCCGAATTCGGTGGGATCGACGAAATGGTAATCGACGCCGGCGGTCTCGCCGGGACGCTTCTGCCGCGTGGTCGCCGAGACCGACATGGTGAGTTCCGGTTCGAGCGCGAGCAGCCGCCGCGAGATCGTCGTCTTTCCCGCGCCGGACGGCGAGGAGAGAACCAGCATCAAGCCGCGCCGGTGGATTTCCAGAAATCCCGAGTTCGGTGTTTCCTTTGCCATGATGGATTTCGTCACTCGATGTTCTGGATCTGCTCGCGAAGCTGCTCGATGGCGGCCTTGAGCTCGATGCCGAGATTGGTCAAGCCGATATCGGCGCTCTTCGAGCAGAGGGTATTGGCCTCGCGATTGAATTCCTGGCAGAGGAAGTCGAGCTTGCGCCCGACCGCGCCGCCGTTTCGCATCAGGTCCCGCGCCGCGGCGACATGGGCGGCGAGCCGGTCCAATTCCTCGCGCACGTCGGCCTTGCCGGCCAGCATGGCGGCTTCCTGGGCGAGGCGCTCTTCCGGGAGCGGCGTCAGGCCCTGCAGCAATTCGGCGATCTGCTTTTCCAATTTCTGGCGGATCGCCAGAGGCTGCGCGCCAGCCGTCGCCGCGGCCGCGAGGCGCAAGCGCTCGATTTCATCGAGATGCGCGAGGATGAGGTCGGAAAGCCTTTTGCCCTCGACCCGGCGCATGTCCTCGAGCCCCGCGACGGCCTTGGCGAAACCCTGCTGCAGCGCTTCGCTGCGGCGCGCGGTCTCCGCCTCGTCGATCTCCGGAAGCTCGATTTCGAGCACGCCTTTCAATCCGAGCAGGCCATCGAGCCGCGGCGGCTCCGCCTTGGTCTTGGCCGCCAGCTCGTTGGCGGCCGCCAGAATCTGGTCCAGTGCCTCGCGATTGACGGCGAGCTTCCCTTGCGACGCGGTGTCGTTGACCGTGAGATTGATGGAGAGATTGCCGCGCTTCAGGGCCTCCGCCGCGCGGCTGCGCACGAAGCTGTCGATCTGTTCATAACCGGCGGGCAGGCGGCAACGGATATCCAGATTGCGGCCGTTGACGCTCTTCAACTCCCAGGTCCAGTGAAAATCTCCCGTGGTACCCTCGGCGCGCGCGAATCCGGTCATGCTGGCGATTGGCAAACTCATATCCCCCGTCCGACCGATTCGTCCCGAAAGGCCAATCCCTTTGGAAAACCGGTGGATCGCCGGTATCTTCGCCAAAGCGGCCATCGATGGCAAGCGAGGGCGGGTTGAAATCATTCCGATCGATACTGATCACCGGCGCCAGTTCGGGAATCGGCGAGGCTTTGGCCTTGAGCTATGCCGCCGGCGGCATTCGCTTGGTGCTCGGCGGCCGCTCGGTTCCGCGACTCGAAGCGATTGAGCGGCAATGCCGGGCGCGCGGCGCGACGGTTGAATTTGCCGCCGTCGATGTCACCGATCGGCTTGCGACGGCGGATTGGATTCTGGCGGCCGATCAAAGGCAGCCGATCGATCTCGTCATCGCCAATGCCGGCGTCTCCGGCGGTACGCTGAAGGGCACCGAGAAGGAAAGCCAGGCGCGGCAGATTTTCGCCATCAACGTGGATGGCGTGCTGAACACGGTGTTCCCGCTGATACCGGTGATGATGTCACGCCGATCCGGGCAGATCGGGCTGATGAGCTCGCTCGCCGCCCATCGCGGCTTTCCCGGTGCGCCGGCCTATGGCGCATCCAAGGCGGCGGTGAAGGTCTGGGGCGAGGCGTTGCGCGGCGATCTGAGGCCGCATGGGGTCGGCGTCAGCGTGATCATGCCGGGCTTCATCAAGAGCCCGATGACGGACGCCAATAATTTCCGGATGCCCTTCCTGATGCCGGTGGAACGCGCCGCCAGCATCATCCGCCACGGGCTGGAGGCCGATCGCGCGCGGATCGCATTTCCCTGGCCGACGGCTGCCGTCGCCTGGCTGCTCGGCAGCCTGGCGCCCGCCATCACGGATCCACTGCTCGCGCGCCTGCCGAAGAAGGGATGAAAAAACGGCGCCGGTTCGCAGAGCACCGGCGCCGGTGAGGTTCGGAAGGAAGCAAACGCGAGGGTCGAGGCTCAGCTGCTGGCTTTGACGCCGATATCCTTCAATGCCTGAACCAGATGCCGAACGCCGGTGCTTTGATGATCGCCCGAGCATTCGGTTCCTGCCTTGGCGCGAAGGCTCTTCGCCGTCGTGACCTTGGAGGCCGCCGTGTGCGAGGTGATGTCCTGGTCGAACTGCGACATCAGCAATGAGCAGCGATCGGTAAGCTGCTGCGTCGACTGGTCGTCCCTGAGCGAAGACGCCTTATGCGCCGTGTTGGGATCGGTGGAAGCGGGGGTGGAGGAAACGGCGAAGGCAGCGGCGGAAAACAGCGTGGTTGCCAAGCCTGTGATGACGACATTGCGAATGAACATGAGGGTCTCCTGACAAAGTCGTTGTCGGATTGCCGGCCGCGCGGCCGGCAGGCCGATCTCAGCAACTTCGCTTAACGACGAACTGTCAGGATCTCGGTTTCCTGCAACGCAAGGCGACAAAGCCCCGGGCTGTAACCCGGCGTTACAATTTTCGCGCCAGCGAGCGGCCGGTCGCGCTCAGTCTTCGGATTTCACGCTGGTCAGCACGGTCTCGATCCCGACCTGGCTCCGAAGCTGGCTGGCGATGAGCCCACCCTGATCGGGGTCCAGACCGGCGACCTGGAGGTCCACCGTCAATTCATCGGCCCCGGTGGCGACGCTGAACAGTTTCGAGGGGGTCAGCCCGCGTTTCGCGAAGACTTCCAGCACCCGCGGCAGGCTGCCGGGATCGGCGACGGTGCGAACGGTGAGACAGAACGTGGAAACGGCGGCGCCCGGACGCGGCTGGCGCGGCGAAGGATCGGTGGCGTTCATTTCTAAGAGACTCCGAAAACAGGGAAAATATAGGAATACCGGCTGTTACCGGACGCTGGTCAAAGCGCCCGGCCGGTAATTCGCCCAATCCCAAGTTTCGGCTGTGGATAACTCATGGGGATATTTAATCGTGCGGACCCGGGATTGTCAAACTTCGGAATTCGCTGCTGCCAAGCCCGGAAAAATCGCCTAAAGGAGTGGCCTGTCCGGGGGTGGTTCTCCGGGATGGCTTGACGAGTCGGGCGGCGGGATGACGCAGGAAATCGGGGCGATCGAGACCGGCGGTGCGACGACGGCGCCGCTGCTCGCCCTCGACAACGTCGTCAAACGTTTCCCCGGAACGCTCGCCAATGACGGCGTCAGCCTCGCTTTGCGCCCGGGAGAGATCCGCGCTCTGCTGGGCGAGAACGGCGCCGGCAAATCCACTTTGGTAAAGATCATCTATGGCGTGTTGCGGCCCGATGGCGGCGAGATCCGCTGGCGGGGCAAACCGGTCGAAATCGCCAATCCCGCCGCCGCTCGCGAACTCGGCATCGGCATGGTGTTCCAGCATTTTTCGCTGTTCGAAGCACTGACGGTCACCGAGAACATCGCGCTCGGCATCAGTGACCGTGAGCGGCGACAGGGCCTGCGCTCGCGCATCGAACGGGTGTCGGAAGCCTATGGATTGAAGCTCGATCCGAACCAGACCGTGCATCACCTTTCGATCGGCGAACGGCAGCGCGTGGAAATCGTCCGCTGTCTTCTGCAAGACCCGAAGTTGCTCATCATGGACGAGCCGACCTCGGTGCTGACGCCGCAGGAGATCGACCGGCTGTTCCGGACATTGCGGCGGCTGGCCTCGGAAGGCTGCGCGATCCTTTATATCAGCCACAAGCTGGAAGAAATCCGGGTGCTCTGCGAGAGCGCCACGATCATGCG
>DASYDA010000159.1:0-7808 GCA_036499865.1 Dongiaceae bacterium
CCATGTCCTCTCTGCCATCCCTGCTCTCCGAGATCGTCGGGCGGATTTTCGCCGAAGCCGGCTTGGATCCCGCTTTCGGCAAGGTCACGGTGTCCAACCGGCCCGACCTCGCGCAATTCCAGTGCAACGGTGCGCTCGCCGCCGCGAAGGCCGCGAAGCAGCCACCGCGCGCCATTGCCGAGAAGATCGCCGAGCGACTGAAAAGCGATCCCGTGTTCCGCGACGTTTCCCTCGCCGGGCCGGGCTTCATCAACCTCAATGTCAGCGACGACTACCTCGCGGCGCAGATGAACCGCATCGAGGCGGATGCACGGCTCGGCGTGCCGGCGCTCGAGAAGCCGCGCATGGTGGTGCTCGATTACGGCGGGCCGAACATCGCGAAACCGATGCATGTCGGCCATCTGCGTGCCGCCATCATCGGCGACTCTTTGCGACGCATCTACAAATTCGTCGGCGACACCACCGTCGGCGACGTGCATATGGGCGATTGGGGCCTGCAGATGGGCATGCTGATTTCCGAACTGGAGATCCGCAAACCCGATCTGCCCTATTTCGACAAGAACTTCACGGGACCCTATCCGAAGGAAAGCCCCGTGACGCTGAGCGAGCTCGAGGAGATGTATCCCAAGGCCTCGGGCGATAGCAAAGCCGACCCGGCCCGCATGGAGCGCTCGCGCCAGGCGACGGCCGAGCTGCAGGATGGAAGGCCGGGCTATCGGGCGGTCTGGCAGCATTTCTTCGATATCTCGGTCGCGGCGATGGAACGCGACTACGGCAATCTTGGCGTCACTTTCGATCTCTGGAAAGGCGAGGCCTGCGTCAACGACCTGATCGCGCCGATGCTCGAAGCGATGCGCAAGAAGGGCATCGTCGAGCGTGACCAGGGTGCGGAAATCATCCGGGTCGCCGAAGAGAGTGACAAGGCCGAAATCCCGCCGATGATCGTGGTGAAGTCCGACGGTGCCGTCATGTACGGCACCACCGATCTCGCCACCATCGTCGATCGGGTGAATTGCCAGAATCCGGATCTCAGCATCTATGTGGTCGATCATCGCCAGTCGCTGCATTTCGTGCAGGTGTTCCGCGCGGCGAAGAAGGCCGGCATCACCGGCAAGGGCGAGTTGATTCATCTCGGCTACGGCACCATGAACGGCACCGACGGCAAGCCGTTCAAGACCCGCGCCGGCGGCGTGATGCGGCTCGACGATCTCATCCAAATGGTCTCCGACGAGGCCATGAAGAAGTTGAACGAACATGGCCTCGGCAGCGGCTATGACGAGACCGAGCGCGCCGATATCGCCCGGAAGGTCGGCGTCGCGGCTCTGAAATTCGCCGACCTCTCCAACAATCCGATCGCGAATTATGTCTTCGACCTCGATCGCTTCTCGCGCTTCGAGGGCAAGACCGGCCCCTACCTCCTCTATGCCGCCGTTCGGGTAAAATCCCTCCTCCGCAAAGCCGCGGAGCAAGGCGACAAGCCGGGCAAGATCTTGCCGCCGGCGCCGGGCGAACGCGACCTGATGCTGATGCTCGGCCAGATGCCGGATGCGATCCGCACGGCTTACGACGATCTCGCACCCAACAAAATCGCCGATTTCGCTTTCGGACTGGCGCAGGTGTTCAGTGCCTATTACGCCAATTTCCATGTCCTCAGCGAAGCGGATGCGGCTTTGCGGCAGTCGCGCCTGGCCATCGCGGAACTGGTGCTGAAAGAACTGGAGCTCTGCCTCGAACTGCTCGGGATCGCCACACCGGAACGGATGTAACCTCGAGCCGGTAGCCGGTAGTCCTCCCCCATCTTGGAGGCGAGGGTAAAAATGTCGATCGCGTCATGAAGATCGCGCCTAGTCTAACGACCGAGCGGCTGATCCTCCGCCCCTGGCGTCCGGAAGATCTGGAACCCTTCGCGGCGCTCAACGCCGACGAACGCGTCACCATCACCCTCGGCGGTTCGCTCACACGCGCCCAAAGCGATACCCTCGTCGAGCGTATCGTCCTCGGCTTCGCGACCCAGGGTTTCGGGCAGTGGGCGGTGGAGATTCCGGGTGAAGCACCGTTCATCGGTTTCATCGGTCTCTCGGTCCCGAGCTTCGACGCGCCGTTCATGCCGGCGGTGGAGATCGGCTGGCGCCTCGCATTCGACCATTGGGGCAAGGGTTATGCGACCGAAGGCGCCCGCGCGGCGCTGGAGTTCGGCTTCACCACGGCCGGGCTCGACGAAATTGTCTCCTTCACCGCCGCCAGCAACATGCGCTCCCGCGCGGTGATGGAGCGGCTCGGCATGCACCGAGATCCGCGAGACGATTTCAGCCATGTACGGCTGGGCAAAGACCATCCGCTGTTCCAGCACGTGCTCTTCCGGCTGAAACGGCGCGAATGGCGGCACTGAGTTGACAATTCCTTCATTCCATACCGTCATGTGACACCGAGCCTGAACCGCAGGAAAAAGAAGGTGCGCCGATGACCATGCTTCCCGATTTCAAGCTCGAAACCTATCTCTCGAAGTGGGAATTCGCGGCGCGCTATCACATGACCGCCTCCGATATGGAGAGCATGTCCATCTCCGAATTGCTGGCGATGGCCGAGCCGGCGGATCGCGCGGCATTCGACAAGCTGTCCCTGGCCTATATCGAGACCTTCGGCACACCGGCTCTGCGCGCCGCGATCGCCGGAACCTATACGGGGCTGCAGGCGGAGGACGTGATCGCCTTTGCCGGCGCCGAGGAAGGTATCTTCTGCGCCGTGCATGCCTTGCTGGACAAGGATTCCCACGCAATCGTGGTGACGCCGAACTACCAGTCCAGCGAGACCCTGCCGCTGTCAATCTGTGCGACCACCGGCGTGGCTTTGCGCGAAAACCAGGACTGGCGGCTGGATATCGACGAAATGCGGGCGGCCCTGCGGCCCAATACCAAGCTCGTCCTGGTCAACTTCCCGCACAATCCCACGGGCAAGGTCATCGATCGCGCGACCTTCCAATCGCTGGTCGATCTCTGCGCGGAGCGGAACATCCACCTCCTCTCCGACGAGGTCTATCGCGGCTTGGAACGTCGGCCGGAGCTGCAATTGCCCCAGGCGGCCGAGGTTTACGACAAGGGGATTTCGCTGAACGTGATGTCCAAGGCTTATGGCTTACCCGGCTTGCGGGTCGGCTGGATCGCCTGCCGGGATCGCGCCTTGCTCTCCCGCATGGAGCACATCAAGCACTACCTCTCGATCTGCAATGCCGGCCCCAGCGAGCATCTCGCGGTGATCGCGTTGAAGGCCCGCAAGCGCATTCTTCAGCGCAACCTGGCGATGATCGACACCAACCTGAAAGCGGTGAACGAGTTCTTCGGCGAATTCGGCGATCTCTTCGACTGGCAGGTGCCGGACGGCGGCTGCATCGCCTTCCCGCGCTACAAAGGTAAGGACGGCGTCGAGACCTTCGCCCGCCGCCTGGCCGAGGAAGCTGGCATCGTGGTTTTGCCCGCAGGCCTTTACCAGTCGGATCTCACTCCGGTCCCAACCGATCGCTTCCGCATCGGCTTCGGCCGGAGCCATATTCCCGAAGGTCTCGCCGCGATGCGCGCCTGGCTGCGCGGCAATCGGCAAGCTGCTTGATGGATTTCTCGATCGCGCCAGAAATCGCCGCACGCTTCCCGGGCATCGAGGTCCATGCCATCCGTGCCAGCGGCTTTCTCGCTTGCACCGATCGCCTGGATCACGAAACGCAGCTCCGAAACGCCGTGGCAGGCGTTGCGACGCTCGGCATCGACCGCAACGATATTGCCGCCTTTCCGCCGATCGCGCGCTGGCGCGAGGCCTATGCTGCCATGAAGGTCCGGCCCTCGCAATTCCGCGCCAGCATCGAATCCTTGCTGCGCCGCGCCCTCGGTGGTGCCGATCTCGCTTTGCCGATCCCTTCGGTCAATCTCTACAACGCGGTTTCGCTCGGCGTCGTCGCACCGATGGGCGCCTATGACATGGCGAAGCTTCCTGCGGCGCCGATGGAGTTCCGCCTGGCCCGGCCGGCAACGGATCGTTTCAAGCCGCTCGGCGGAAAAGCGGAGGACTTCCCGCTCTCCCCCAACCTCATCGTGTATGCCGCCGGGGATACGGTGCTGTGCTGGGGCTTCAACCACCGGGACAATATAGACACCGCCCTCGATGCCCAGTCCGACGACATCGTATTCTTCTCGGAAGCGCTCAATGCCGAAGACGGCGCGCGCTCGGCGCGTGCCGTTGAAGAAGTGCAAAGAAGATTGGGCGCGGTCGGCGTTGCCTGTTCGGAGCCGGTGGTCGCGAACAAGGATCGGCTGAACTTCAATTTGTAGCGCACGCTTTTTCAACAAACTCGACGTCATCCCCGTGCTTGGCTCGGGGAGCCACGCCTTCTTCTACTTAGAAAGCAAGGCGTGGATGCCCGAACCAAGTTCGGGCATGACGGTGAAATTTGATTTGAACTCTTCTAAAGCGCCGCTTCGATATCCGCGATGCTCTTCAGCACCACATGAGCGCCGGCTTCGGTGAGCGCTTCGCTGGAACTGACGCCGGTCAGAACGCCGATCGCGCGCCCTGCTTTGCCGGCGCGAGCCATATGCATGTCATGCGGGCTGTCCCCGACGACAGCGACGGCGGAGGTCGGCAGCTTGATCATGCGGGCGAAGGCTTCAACCATGCCGCCGCCGGGCTTTGTGCCGTGGCCGGTGTCGAAGCCGCAGATGAAATCGAGTTCCTGACGGACGCCGAATTTGTCCATGGCCTGATGCGCGGCGATCTCGCTGTCCATGGTGGCGATGCCGAGGCGATAGCCGTCCTTCTTCAGCCGCTTGAAGAAGGAGTCGAAGTTCACCACGGGATGCATGACATCCGACTGGCGTTCCAGGAAATGCGCCTGCACCGTGTCGCACAGCGCATCCACATCGGTGCGGCCGAGGATTTCCGCCCAAAGCGCGGCGATCTCGCGGTTGCTGCCGGAGGCGATGACGGAACCGGGCAGATAACGCCCGGTGACGGGATCCCTGCCGGAGCGGCGCATCAGTTCCGAGGCCTGCTCGGCGTTGCCCCGGGCGGCGATCAACGCGGCTTCTTCTGTGACGGCACTCCAGGTTCGATAGAAATCGAACAAAGTTCCGTCCTTGTCGAAGAGGATGGCTTGGATCACGTCAGAACCTGAGTTGGGCGCTCAAACCGGCGCCGGCTTCGGAGACTCGCTGATCCTGGCATATTCGGTCTGCCGAAGCATGCCGCGATAGATCTCATGCTCACCGACGACGCCGAGCAATTCGCCACCATCACCGAGCAGGATCAGCGGCCGCTTGGACTGTTGGCGCACCGTGACCGCGGCCCGCATCGGCGTGACCGGCGTCCCGGTGACGATGACATTGTCGCCCAGACGATCGAGCGCCAGATCGGTGGCATAAGACAGGAATTGCCCGGGCTTACCATTGATGATGAGATCGGTGGGACGGCCGCGCTCATCGAGGCGGCAGCGGCACTTCCCGGCCCGGTCGAGCTGGACGAAGGTCGAGCCCGCTTCGCGCTGCAGATCGGTGACCGGCCGCATCAGCGTGCCACCCTTCAGGACGGTCAGCGGATTCATGGAAGCCACGAACTGGCGCACGTAATCATTGACCGGGTTGAGGATGATGTCTTCCGGCGCGCCGAACTGCACCACCTTCCCCGCTTCCATGATGGCGATCCGGCTGCCGATCTTCAACGCCTCGTCGAGATCGTGGCTGACGAAGACGATGGTCTTCTTCAGGGCGCGCTGCAGCTCCATCAACTCGTCCTGAAGATGCTCACGGATCAGCGGGTCCAAGGCCGAAAACGGCTCGTCCATCAGCAGGATATCCGCTTCGGTCGCGAAGGACCGCGCCAAACCAACGCGCTGTTGCATGCCGCCGGAGAGCTCGTGCGGATATTTCTCGGTGAACTGCTCGAGACGAACCAGCTTGATCTTGTCATCGACCAGCCTGTCACGCTCTGATTTCGACACACCGCGAATATCGAGGCCGAAGCCGACATTCTCTCGCACCGTCAACCAGGGCATCAGCGCGAATTGCT
The DNA here is from genome assembly GCA_036499865.1 of Dongiaceae bacterium. Taxonomy (GTDB): domain Bacteria; phylum Pseudomonadota; class Alphaproteobacteria; order Dongiales; family Dongiaceae; genus Dongia. The sequence continues at coordinate 6,049 of DASYDA010000159.1, forward strand.
GGAAAACCATGGAGACGCGGTTACGGCGCACCCGGCGCAGCGTGTCCTCACCGCAAGAAGCGACGTCCACCTCGCTCCGGCCATCATGCACGACGACCTTGCCGCGGGTCACCTTGTTGAGCCCGTTGACGCAGCGGAGCAGCGACGACTTGCCCGAGCCGGAAAGGCCCATCAGGACCAGAATCTCTCCTTCATTGACGAAGAGGTTCGCGTCATGGACGGCGACCAGACTGCCGGTCTTCTCCAGGATCGAATCCCGGCCCTCGCCCTTCTCCATGAGTGCCACCGCCTGGGCGGCATTCCGACCGAAGACGACGTCAACCTTCTCGAAGCGAACCGCGTTGACTGAGCTCATTCAGGTTCCCCGATCATGATTTTCTGCGGCCGCGGACGCGCTGCTTCAGCGTCCGGTCGAGCACGATGGCGAGGATGACAATGGCAAGGCCGCCCTCGACGCCGAGCTGCATCTTCGCCTGACCGAGCGCTCGTACCACAATGTTGCCGAGGCCGCCCGCGCCGACCAGACCGGCGATGACCACCATCGACAGGCAGAGCATGATGCATTGATTGACGCCGGCCATGATGGTCGGCATGGCCGCGGGCAGCTTTACCTTGGTCAGCAGCTGCCAGCGCGTCGAGCCGAAGGACTCGCCCGCTTCTACCAGCGGCGCCTGCACTTGGCTAATACCGAGATAGGTCAGGCGGATCGGCGCCGGAATTGCGAAGATGACCGTGGCGATGATGCCCGGCACGGTCCCGAGTCCAAACAGGAACAGCATCGGCACCAGGTACACGAAGGTCGGTATGGTCTGCATCATGTCCAGCAGGGGCGAGAGAGCGCGGTAGAACCATGGCCGCCGGGCGCAAAAGATGCCGATCGGAATGCCGAGCGCCAGGCAGACCAATGTCGCATAGAGGATCAGCACCAAAGTCTCGATCGTCGGATCCCAGAGGCCTTGGTTCAGGATGAACAGCATGCCGATGATCGTCCCTACGGCCAGCGACCAGTTGCGCTGGATCGCAAAGGTGATGGCGGCGACGATCACGATGAAGATCAGCGGCGGAATGGAGCCAAAGAGGGCGACCGTACCCTCGATCGGCACCTTCAACACTTCGGTGATGAAGTCGAATAGCCAGCCGACATTCGCGAGCAGCCAGTCAACGATGTCCTTGGCCCAATCACCAACCGGAATCTTGTTGTCGGTGATCCATGTGATGACCTTATCCATGCGGCCCCCCAGGAACGCAACTAGGAGCGCCTCGGCCAAGATCCCGATTGCGCTCGACTATTCTCCTATAGAATCGGCCTCGGCTTGAAATATCACGCCGAGGCCGGTCTTACGAGAACTGCGATAGCTTAGAGACCGAGGGATTTCTTCACCGCGGCGAGGCCGTCCTGGCCGTCGACCGTGGTGACGCCGTCGAGCCACTTCGTGAGCACGTCGGGGTTGGCTTTCAGCCACTTCGCCCCAGCCTTGTCGCCGTCAACGTTGTTATTGATATCCTCCATGACTGAGGACTCCATCGGCAGGGTGAACTCGAGGTTCGCGAGCAGCTTGCCGATGTTCGAGCATTCCTGGCTGTAACCTACGCGGGTCAGCGGATTGATCTGCGCATCACCGAAGCCGTCGGCCTCGAAACCGGTCAGGTAGACGAGCGGCATCTTGCCCATCACCGGATGCGGCGCCCAGCCGAGAAACACGACCCATTCCTTCTTGGCCATCAGCTTCTGGGCCTGCACGAGCATACCCTGCTCGGAA
>DASYDA010000160.1:0-2308 GCA_036499865.1 Dongiaceae bacterium
TGTCCGTCATTTTCTTCGGAATTGCCGCTTGGTTGATCGTCCAGCTCCCACTGGCGATGCTCGTCGGAACGCTCATGCATTGCGCCGGTCGGATGCATAAATTGTCGGTTCAACGAATACCCGCCAAGACGGCTCGCGCCCCCGTGGTTCGCGCCCGCGTGGTTCGGGCTGAGCGTGTTATTCGGATCTGGCGACTTTCCGGCCTGTAAACGGATCCCAGCCGGTTGCGGCGAGCGCCGCCCAGGCGGTCGCCCCCAAATGGGGAAGGCGATAGTAGTAGAAATCGTCCCGGGTGCTGGTGGGAGACAGAGCCAATCCCGTCGTCAACCGCCGGACATCGGTCGCCCAGACCATGCCCCCCGGGCTGAACTGCGCCGCGATCGTGGAAAAAAGCCGGTCTGCGTCGTTATTCCTCCCCAGGAGGCGATAGACCAGCGCCGCTTGAGCCGTTCCCTCCAGCCAGATACCGTCGCGGTCATCATTGAAATCAAACCCGCCTTTGACCGCGAAAGATCGTTCCACGAAGGCCAGCGAGGCCTTCCAGGTTTCCGGCGGATTCTCCAGCAGAAGGGGCCATAGCTCGGCATCCAGGCCCTGGTTCTTGCGGTTCGGCGTTTTCCCGTCCAACGTTGTGCCGATCCAGAAGTGCCCGCCGGAGGGATCCCATTGCGCCGCGACGAAAGCGCGGGCGGCGCGCGCATAGGATTGCCAGCTCTTTTTGGAATCCGCGCGCGCGAGCCAGTCGAGCACCGCCGTCATATCGATGTTGTGCTCGGTGGATTTCCAGGTGAGCGGCACCGGCTTGTCATCATAGCCGTAGATACCGCCGGTGAAGCCTTGCAGCGGTTGCATCGCATAAGCGGCATCGATGGACCACTTCGCGATTTCCGCCGCGCCCAGGACATAGCGCTGGTCATGGGTCGCCTCGGCCAAAGTCAGCAGCGCCAAGGCGGCCCAGGCCATGTTCCCGGTGGCGGAGCTCACTTCGTACGGATCTTCGGCCCAGTGCTGATCCTGGTCGCTCCACCAGCCCATGGGCGGTATGGGATGCTCTTTTACAAGTCCAGGGCGATAGGCGTTTCGCAAACGGCCGCGGACGCCCGAACGATCGTTTTCCGCCGCCTCGAGCAAGGCATCCGCGATGCGGCGCGCGCGCGCGTCGTCACCGCACGCGTGCAGAGCGATAGCAGCGAGCGCATTGTCATAGGTGAACGCCCCGCCAAGGGCAGGCTCGGGATCAGGACGCAGGCCGTCGGGGCCGTCATAGCTGCGCAGGAAAAGCGGCCCGGCCCCGCCGATTGCGTCGATCCGAGCCCGCAGCGCCTGGCAGGCACGATCCGCAACATCGCCGGCGATGGATGCGGCCATGGACCTCCCGGGAAAGACCGAAGCGGATGTGAAAATCAACAGGGCAAGAGTGGCTGCCCGCAACTCGATGAACCCGACAATCCGCATTCCGCCACTGCGTCCTTACCCGCTGATCGCCCCATATTAAGCCTACCGCGCCACAAATGGGCGGGGAACCGGGTTGTTCCTATAATGTTCGCATGGTACCGTTCAGGATCAATCTCAAGACCTGGATAAGAATGCCCCAGAGAGCCGGCGCAGCGGATCTCCCCCTCCACAACGGCCGTGTGCCGCGATGGCTCGCGGAGCGGATGGCGAAGCTCGGCAGCATCATCACCGAGGCGATCGTCCATCACTACGGCCGCGATGAATTCCTCCGGCGGATGGCCAATCCTTTCTGGTTCCAGTCCTTCGGCGCCGTCATGGGCATGGATTGGCATTCCTCGGGAATAACGACCAGCGTCATCGGGACGCTCAAATGCGGATTGGGTCCTTTGCAAAAGGAGCTCGGCCTGCATGTTTGCGGCGGTCGCGGCGCGCAGTCCCGGAACACGCCGCGTGAGCTCGTCGATATCGGCGAGCGCGTCGGCATCGACGGCGAGGCGTTGGCGCGCATCAGCCGCCTTGTCGCGAAGGTCGATAGCGCGGCGGTGCAGGACGGTTTCGACCTCTATCTGCACGGCTTCATCCTCGCCGATGACGGCCGCTGGACGATCGTGCAGCAGGGCATGAATGGCGGGCGGCGCCTTGCCCGCCGGTATCACTGGCTGTCGGAAGGCTTGGGAAGTTTTGTCGATGATCCGCATGCCGCCGTCGAAGGAGCGGGACAAGGAAAGATCGTCAACCTGGCCGACCACCGCGCTGAGCAATCCCGGCAGGTGCAGATGGAGCTCCTGTCATCCGTCACGCCGGACAAGCTGACCCGTGAATACGAGAAGGTGGACGCGCCGAGAGCCGCGAT
>DASYDA010000161.1:0-10376 GCA_036499865.1 Dongiaceae bacterium
TGCGCATGGTTTTCAACTGGTTGCGACAAGGCAGCCGGAGAAGGTCGGCGAATTTCCGCTTGATCGCCGCCCCGGCATCCGCACAATGCGCCCAAATTATCGACCGATCGGTTCCAAACCATGGCCTCACCGCAGATCGCCGCGCGCCGACCTCTGGAAGCGGGCGATATCGCTCCAGCCTTTCGTTTGGCCGGCCCAAAAGGCGAAACCATTGATCCGGCGGCGGATCACATCGCCGGCAAGCCGTTGCTGCTCCTGTTTCATGGCGCGGCGGTGCCGGGGGAGGCCGGAGACATCGCGCGCCGCGTAGCGGATCTGGGCGGTCGGGCTGTCCTGGTGACGGCGGCCGGAGGCAATCCGCAGGCGGAGGGTTATGAGTCTGCCATCGACGCCGATGGATCGGTGCGCGCGAGTCTGGGCGCCGAAAGCGGATTTTTCGTTCTGATCGCACCCAATCGCCATATCGGTTATGTGGGTAAGGATCCAGCCGCGGCCTCCGCGGCGCTCTCCCGAATCGCCGCCGATCGCGAACCGATCGCGATGGAGGCCCATCCGCCCGTGCTGATCGTGCCCGATGTGCTCTCGCGGCAGGATTGCCAGCGGTTGATCAACATTTTCGCCATGCAGGGCCATGTCTTTGCCGAGCCGGGCCATGGCAGCGAGCCGGCCGGCAACGGCGACTACAAGCAGCGGATTCCCGAATATGGCCGCAAGGATCGGATCGACCATTGGATTCGCCAGCCGGAGACCAATGCCTTCATCGACGAAAGAATGAGCCGCCGGCTGTTTCCGGAAATCATGAAATGTTTCCAGTACCGGATCACCAAGCGGGAAGGCTATCGCATCGGTTCCTATGAGGGCGATCGCGGCGGGGAATTGCACGGGCATCGTGACAACAGCAAGCCGGCCGGCGCGCATCGGCGCTTCGCCTGCTCGATCAACTTGAACACCGAGCAGTTCGAGGGCGGCGAATTGCGCTTCCCAGAATTCGGCAACCAGCTCTATCGGCCGGAAACCGGCGCGGGGATCGTGTTCTCCTGCTCCTTGCTGCACGAGCCGCTGCATGTGACCAAGGGCAAGCGCTTCGTGCTTCTCGCCTTCCTCTTCGGCGATCACTAGATCTTCAGGGAATTAATTTTCAGGGGCAATCATGGCTGTGTTCAATCGTCGATCGGTCCTGCTCGGCGGCATGGCCGCGGCGGCCTGCGCGCGGACTCCCGTCTATACCCAGGCGGCGGAGCCGGGGTTGCGGAGCCTCGCGGCGGCGAAGGGCATCGATTATGGCTCCATGGTCACCTGGAAGAGCTGGGACGGAGACAACGCCGTCAATCGCAACGACGGATTCTCACAACTCGTGCAGCATGAATGCGGCATTGTCGTCACCGCCATGGAGATCTTCTGGAAGTTGAATTCGAAGAATCCCGGCGAATTCGACTTCGACGGCGCCGACAGCATGGTCGAATGGGCGCAAAGCCATGGCGAGAAGATCCGCGCCCATAATCTAGTCTGGCAGGAAGAAACGCCGGAATGGTTCCAGCGCATCAACGATCGCACCTATGCGGAGAAGATGCTGGTGGAGCATGTCACCAGCCTGTGCAAGCGCTATGCAGGCAAGCTCCATTCCTGGGATGTGGCGAATGAGGTGATCGCGCCCGGAGACGACCGGCCCGATGGTTTGCGGAACACCCTGTTCATGCAGAAGCTCGGGCCGCAATATCTCGATCTGGCGTTCCACGCCGCGCGCGAAGCCGATCCCAAGGCGCTGCTGGTCTGCAACGACTACAATTTCGAATATGACATCGACAGCCATGAGGCCAAACGGCGCGCGATGCTGGGCCTGATTGACAGTTTCAAGCAGCGCGGCACGCCGATCGACGCGGTCGGCATCCAGAGCCATCTCTCGGTCGAGAAGATGTCGAAGTTCAACGACAAGGTCTTCGCCAATTTCCTGAAGGAAGTGGGCGATCGCGGCCTGCAGGTGATGATCACCGAGTTGGATGTTGTCGATCGCGTTGCGCCCGGGGATATCGCCGGCCGCGATGCGGCGGTGGCTTCGGCCTATCGGCAATATCTTGCCGTCGCTTTGGATTCCCCCGCCGTCAAGACCGCGATCACCTGGGGCCTTGTCGATCGCGACAGCTGGATAACGCATTACAATATGGACGAATTCCGCCGTGACGACGGATTGACGCCGCGCCCGCTGCCGTTCGACGATGACCTCAAGCCGAAGCCGGCTTACATGGCCATGGCGGAAGCGTTCAAGGCGGCGCCGAGCCGCTGAGTTGCTTGATCGGACCGGCCGCCGGAGATAATCTAGCCCCGTCGGAAAAGGCGTGCGCCGGTGTGGTTAGCCCGGCCGCTTCCGCGGTCATCCGCGAAGTTCTTCTGGCTGGCATGCGTGCCAAGTCCCACGACCCATCAGCCGGCGCAATGGTGCGGCGGCAAATCCATGGGGCGTGAACATGCAACAGCAAATCTCGGTCATCACTCTCGGCGTCGACGATCTTCCACGATCGCGCCGTTTCTATGTCGAAGGCTTCGGCTGGAAGCCGGTTTTCGAAAATTCGGAAATCGTCTTCTACCAGATGAACGGGCTGATGCTCGGCACCTGGCTGGCACCGAGACTGGAAGACGACATGTGGCGGCCAGGCTTGCAGCGGCCCGGTGCCTTCTCGCTCGCGCATAACGTCGGCGATCAATCGGCGGTGCAGGCGCTCATTGATCGCCTGGTGCAATTCGGCGGCCGAACGCTGCGGCCGGGAGACGCCCCCCCGCATGGCGGATTTCGCGGCTATGTCGCCGATCCGGACGATCACGCGTGGGAAATCGCCTGGAATTCCGCCTGGCCGATCAGTCCAGAGGGCTATGTGAGCTTCGGCACATAAACATATGGCGAAAGCGGAAGCATGCGCTCCTTGTTTGTTCTTGAATGCACCGGAGGCGTGGAGCGGCCGTTGGTCATGCCGCTGATGGATGGCGTTTACATCGCCTTCAATGACCATCCGGATCTTATGAAGAGTTCGTCGCCATCAATGATCGTTTCAAGCCGATCCTTGGATTGATCCAGGGTGGTCCAGATGCCTACTGCGTAACAAAACGCATAGAAAGACGGCGCGCGCCGAGCAATCGAATACATCACCCAAAAGGTGGGTACATACTTTCCTCTTCGTTCGTACCGGAATCAAATCCGATCGATACGCGCGGTTCCGCCCTCACCTTTCGATCGTCAGCGTCACGATATCGGTGCCGAGCATGCCGGTGCCGACCGATTCATGCTGCATGTCCGTGAAGAACACCTTTCCGGTGCGGCCATCGTCACAGGTCATCATAGCGATGCTGGAGCCGGCCGCATCCGCGCTCGCATAGCGGCCGACGCATTTGACGCCCTTGCTGCTGGTGACCGAGAGAGAACCGCCGCTTTGCCAGCCGCGGGCGGCGGTGCCGGAGAAGGTTTCCGGCGTGTGCAGCAGCCGGCCCTCCACCGTTCTTTCGGTAGAGCAAGCGGAGCTTAAAACAATCAAAGAAAGCAAGCCGGCGATCATTGAAATCCGGCGCGGGGAGGACGTTTGCGGCCCGGAACGGCCTGTGAAAACAACGGCTGGGATTTGCATGTACCTGCTGATCTTTCGGGGGGCGGGAAATCTGGATAGCTGGGAGGAATAAGCCATCCTTTATGTTGCCGTTATGGCGAAGAAAGGAAGAGAAGCCCAGGAAGCATTGCTGCCGGTGCGATAGCGCCTTGATCTCTCTCAACCGTTGTCGCAAGCTATCTAATACTGCAACACTCCGGTCCCTAGTATCACACATGTCGAATACCGATCGCCCACGTCCAACCATTCTGGTCGTTGACGACGACGATAGTTTGCGCGATTTGCTGCGCCGCATGTTTGAGTCGGTCCAATACAAAGTCATTTTGGCGTCGAATGCGCAAGCGGCCATCGCGACTATTGGAAAGACTCCACCCGATATCATCCTCACGGACATCTACATGCCGGAAGCCGATGGGTTCGAGCTGATCAACTGGCTGCGGAAAAATGCCACGACGATTCCCGTGATCGCGATGTCCGGGACCGCAACACCGCGCTACGACCAGCTTTCGATTGCGGAAAATCTCGGCGCCGCTGCCGTCCTCGAGAAGCCATTCCGGCAAACCCAGTTGATCGAGACGGTCGATCGCATCCTGGCGAGCCGCAACACGCCGCCGCGCGGCTGATCGATGGTGCAAGGAAGCACCGATGCGCGTTTCGTCAAACTGCGCGATGCTTTCGAGAGCTGCTTCACAGACGGTCTCGAGCACGGCGCATCGGTCGCGGTGGTCGCCGACGGCAAGCCGGTTGTCGATCTCTGGGGCGGCCATGCCGATGCGGCAAAGACGCGGCCCTGGCAGCGGGACACGCTGGTCAATGTCTGGTCGGTGACCAAGGGCGTCGTCGCGCTGGCGGTGGCGATGCTGGTCGAGCGGGGCAAGCTCGCCTATGACGCGCCGATCGCCAAGGTCTGGCCGGAATTCGCGGCCAACGGCAAGGACGCCATCACGCTCGATCTCGCAATGTCGCACCAGGCCGGGCTGAACGGCCTCAGCGTGCCGATGGGCGACGCGGGGCTCTATGCCTGGTTTCCCTATGTCGAGGCGCTGGCGGCGATGGCACCGCTCTGGGAGCCTGGAAGCCGCTGCGCTTATCACGCGATCAGCTACGGCCATCTCGCCGGCGAGACGATGCGCCGCGCCGATGGGCGGACGCCCGGCCGCTTCATCGCGGAAGAAATCGCAGGCCCGCTCGGTGTGCCGTTTTTTGTTGGGCTGCCGGAATCGGAAGACCGCCGCGTCGCCGCGATCATCGCCGGGCCGAAGACTTCGGACTGGCTGACAGAATTGAAGAAAGGCGACTATCCGCATTCCACGTCGAATCCGGAGCTGGTCGCCGAGCGGCCGAACGATCGAGCCTGGCGCGCGGCGGAGATTCCGGGCGCCAACGGCCATGCGACAGCCGGAGCGCTTGCCAAGATCTACGGGATGATGGCCTCCGGCGGCATGTTCGACGGACGACGGCTGATCTCCCGCGAGGGAATTGCCGCCGCGACCCGAACACGCTTCCGTGGACCGGACATAAGTTTTGGCACGCCCAGCGCTTTCGGCGCGGGATTTCAGCTCGACGAGGCCTGCTATGGGAGTCGCGCCTCGGCGGGCAGCTTCGGCCATACCGGCTGGGGCGGCTCGATGGCTTTCGCCGACCCCGGCGCCGGGATCGGCTTCGCTTTCTTGACCTGCCGGATGCTGGGCTTCGATGACGGCAACGATCCCCGCCGGGAGCGACTGGTCGAAGCAATCTACGATTGCCTGTGAGATTCCCGCTTCGCTTCGAATAGCGATTTGATCTCTTCCGCGACGAGTTCCTGCAACCGCCATAGATTGCGGTCGCGGATGCCGTATTCCTTCAAATGGGAAACGGTGTTGTAGAGATAGCCGGCGCCGGAGCCGAGATGACCGCAGGCTCGGGCCAGGATCCGCGCGACCTCGGGCAAGGGCAGATCGACCGTGATGTCCAATCCCGTGGCGCCCGCCCAGAACACCAAAGCGTAGAGGCGACCTTCCGCGGTATCGACCGGGATCCAGCGGATGCCGCTCATCTCCGCGGCGAAGCTGATCTCGCGGCGGAGCAGGCGGCCAAGCTGCAGACCGTGGTCGTTGTCCGGCAGGCGGAAGAGCACGCCATGGCAGGAGCCGCCGCGCTCCAGGGCCATCATCAATCCCTTCTGCTCCGGCGTGCCGCGCCAGCGTTGCAGCTCCAGGCAGAAGGCGCGGTGCCAACCATGCGCGCCGGCGCGCCGGTGCTCGACCGATTCATATTCCGGATTCCAGATCAGCGAGCCATAGGCGAAGACCCAAAGCGGCCCCGCCGGCTTCTGCGCGAGTAGCTTTTCAGTGAGTAGGTCGTATTCCGCTTCGCTGAGATAAGGCAGGCGGGGCTCGGGGCCGGGATCGGCGATGCCGCGTTCGCACCGCGCCACCAATTCCGGCGTCAGCGCCATCTCGTTGTGCATCCGATCCTCACGCAGCAAACCCGTTTGCATGCAAACATAAGCGAGGTTTTGAGGTGGCGCCATTTCGCGTATATTCTCTATTTGTTCTTGACGTGATCGTATATTACGTATTATACGTTACATGTCACGTTTCAAGCGTAAGAGGCTTCAATGGTGTCGCTGGCGAGCGGGTTCTTCGGACCGAACGGAACCAGGAAGGCCGAGAATGTGGGCGCGGAGGATAGCGGGGCGGGGGAAACCGGCGGCGACTATCCGCTTGGCTCCTGGAAGGACGGGAAGTTCAGCTTCTACTCGCCACAGGCCGAGGCGCAATGGCGCAATGAATCCGTAAATTCCGGCGTGCATTTCCAGAGCTGGGATCGGGGGCGCAAGCTCAACGAGAAGACGCGGCAATTGGTGGAGCTGGGCTTTGCGCCCAGCGCCGATATCTATCAGGGACCGGATGGCGACTACTACCAGATGAGGCCGGCGACCCGGGAAGATCCGCAGGTGACCGCCTTGCGGGGGGTGGCTTTGAAAAGCGATCCCGACAAGGCGGATATCGGCACGGTGATGAAGCGCGCGAATGCCCAGATCGCGCCGCAAGCCTTGGCCTTGATGGCGCAACAGGCGCCCATCTCCGGAGCGTCGCCCGCCACGGGCCAACCCGCCAACGACAATGCATCGTCGGCCAACGACAATTCGCCCGCCGGCGACAAAGCCATCAACCCGACAGATCGTGAGAACAAACCACCCGCATCGGAGCGGCCTGGATTGGGGCCGCGCTTCAGCGCGGCTCTCGAGAAGGGCGCCATGGAGGGCACGGTATTCGGTGAACTGGCCCAAGAGCTGAAGCGAGGCAAGGGTTACGATCCGGATTACCTGGCGACGCGCATTCCGGATCGCTTCATGCAGTCGCCGGAATTGCAACAGGCGTGGCGCGACATGTACGCGCCGCTTGGCATCGCCGGCGGCAAGCGAAAGATCGACCTGGTCTCTGCCGAGGAACGCAAGCTCTACGAGACCGATTGGGAGCGCCTGACACCCGAGCAGCAAGTCGCCTATCGGAAAATGTCGGATGCGGCCAAGGCGAGATATGCCGTATGGAGGCAAGGTTACGAATCCCGCACCGCCATGCCACCCGCGCAGGGTTTTGGCGAACGCGGCATCGACTTTCTCGGCCATATGCTCGGCGGATTGTCGTCACCCGAGAATCTGGTCGGGATCGGCGAGGGCGAGGCCGCCGGCAAAGCGGGGCTTGAAGCCGCCGCGGCTTTACCCGGGAAAGCTCTGAAAGCCGGCGAGGACGTCGTCGCCGGTGCTGAAAAAGCCGTGATGCATGATGGTAAGAGCGCCGCGACGCTTGGCAAGGCCGAAGCGAAGACGGCGGAACATGCATCGAGCGTCGGCAATGCGGAGAAAGGGCTCTATCTCTCAACACGGCCGGTCGCCGATCAGTTTCCGGAACTCGCCGGCATCAATCCGCACTATGTCGAAGGCGCCAGGCCGGGCGTGAACACCAACTGCGTTTCCTGCGTGCTAGCGACCCAAAGGCGGCTCACGGGCAAAAATCTGGAAGCAATCGCCACACCCAATGACGGTTATGGAGGGCCGGATTCGATTCTGCCGGAATTCCCGTTCGGATTTCGTACGGGAACGACAACACCCGCGGCTATTGAAGAAGAATTGCGCTCAGCCGGAAACGGCGCAACCGGAGTTGTTTACATTGGGCAAGCGAAGAATGTCGGACACGTACTCAACGTCGTCAATCGCCATGGCACGATCTATTTCATTGACAGCCAGTTGGGGCGCATCGTGACTTTGGCCCCAAACCTCACCGTTGGATTTGGAGTACCGTAATGGAAAAGCGAGAGATTACGTTTGACGAAGCCCGTGCCTTGGCCGAGCAAGAGGCACATCGGATTTTGGCGCCGTTCATGAAAACCGCTGAACAAGCAGCATTGAGCAAAGATTATCTGGAAGCGCCACACTGCTGGATGTTCTTCAAGAACAAAGAAATCGTCATTCCTCGGGATCAGATCATCGGAAATGGAATCCCGCCGCTTTGTGCCTACGTCTACAGCAAACGAGGAGAAGGGAGGCTGGTAAGTGATCTTTCAGATGATCCTGAAAGATGCAAAAAATATCTTCAGGAGATATCGGACTATTTCCAGTCGAAAGATCGCTAGTCTATTCCACATGGAGATGGCGCAACTGGATTCTACTGATCCCGCAGAAAAGGGCGGTGTGCGCCCGACGTGAACGGGTGTACCCAATCAAGCGGAGCGTCAGACCTGATAGAGCGCCAAGCCGATCAAATGCGTAATGCCGCGGCCGTCTTCCGAGAGCGGCAGCAACAAGACCTGGTATTCCAGGAATTCCTTGTCGTTCCATGCCAGGCTCGCGGTGCGCAGCCAGATCCGGCCGTCGGCGCAATCGCGGTAGTGCCGTTGCATCTCGGCCACTTGATAACCGGCGCGGAACTGATCCAGATAATCGCCCACCCGCGTCGATTCATGCTCGACGATCTCCTGGCCGAGCAGACGGAAGCGGAAACGGGGTTCGGCCTTTTCGCCTTCCCGCACGACATCGACCAGGAAGATGTTGGGTAACAGCGTCTTTCCGAGATTTGCCGGATCGATGGCGGAGCGCGGCGGGATGCGGTCCGCTTCATTGGCCAGCATCTGCCAATGCCGCAGCAATTGTCCCCATCGCGGCTCGCGGTCTGCCGAGATATGCGCCATGGTCCGCGCTTCGATGGTGACAGGCAGAGGGCATTGAATCGAGCGAATGTCGGACGCAGCGAGTCTTCCGCCGTCCGGTGTGGCAGGGCAAGGCATTGGCGACACTTTTCCGTCGGGCGAAGCTGCCCCCACGGCATCCCCAAGCCCATCCGATCATCAGTTTGTTGCGATCCGCGATTCGGGTTCGCGCCGGGGGAGATGCCCGCGCATAGATGCAATCGCAAGAGCGTCGCCGTGCAAAGGTGCCATGCAACCGTAGCGGTAGAGGTGGCCCGCATAAAATGATGTGGGTTCACGGAATAATCTTCACCGGGTGCGAAAGGATATGTCGCGGCTTTGCCAATAAGAGTCGGATAGTGACCATGTGTGCGCGGCGCCTGCGACGACTCAACGCAGGCACCGGATCCTCACCAGATCTGATCGGGCGAGAGTGGTTCGGGATCGCTGTTGAAGCCGAATTGGATTCGCGTTCGCGCTTCGATAGCAGCGGCTAGAGTTTCGCCGAGGCTCAGCGCATGCATCAGTTCGGTGCGGCAAAAATAGGTAAGCTGGTTGGCGGCGAGTTCCGCCTCGCCGGCATCCAACAGGATCTCGGCGATCCTGCGCATCTTCGGCAATGCCTTGCCTAGGCGCCGCTCCAAGGCTTGCCAGGTCGCCGTGACCTCCGGCAGGAATTCCGCCTGGTGCTGCGACAGGAGATAAAGCAGTCGCTTGAATACCTGCGCGGCGGAGCGCGTCGCTTCAATACCTTGCGGTATCCGCGAGAGTGAGTCGGCTCGCCCGGAGCGGAAATGACGGAGATCGACGAAACGCGAAGCTTCGCCCGCCGTCAAATAGCGATGCTGCCGATATTCCTCCGGCACTTCACGCATGCCCATGAAGATCGGTACGAAGGGCGCTGCGATGGCGCCGATCGGAGTATGCCAGAGCATCCTCAAGGCATCGTGTCGCGGGTGATGGAGCGGCACGACCTGCCCGTAACCGGCGGTGTCTCCCGTCAGCTTTTCGGTGCGCACGGCCCACATGATATCGGCGATGCCGATCTTTTCGGGCCGCTTCGCAAGTGCAGCCATTTCCCCTTCGATCCACTGCGCGCCGGCCCAGGGACCTTTGCCGTCGCCATAGATTTTGTTGAAGTCGAAGGGAGCTTTTTGCGCCGGATCGTACCAACCCCGCTCGAGGGCGAAGGAAATCAGATTCGGTGAATGGAGAAAGTCCGGATTGTACGAATCATCGACGGGGATGACACCGATATAGCCCGGGCGCGAAGCGCGGATGCTGTCCGCACCGAGGCGCTCCGCCGCCCAAAGCTTTTGCCCGCCGGAACATTCTATCATTACCCAGGCTTCCTCCGGATCGGCGATCAGATGCGAGTTGCCGCCGTAATCGGAATAACCGTGTTCCGTAATCAACTCAGCAATCAGTTCGACGCCCTCGCGCGCCGTGCGGGCGCGTTCAAGGACCAACCGCGCAAGATCGCTATAGTTCGGCCCGGTCTGGGTCTTCGGCGTCATGGCGATCAATTCCGATCGCGAGGTCGACCAGATATCGCGCACCGCCACGCCGTATTCGTTGAGGCCGCCATTGGTGAGCGGCGCGGGCACGCCTTTG
>DASYDA010000162.1:0-3300 GCA_036499865.1 Dongiaceae bacterium
GGATTTCAGCGCAGGTGGATCGGATGGTGTTGGATCTGGCATCAAGCGGCCTTCTTCGGAGCGTCGGCGATCCTCCCAGAAAGCGCCAATGCGGCGCAATCCCCTGAAAAGGTGAAGGGTCGGGGAGGACTGTTAATGCCGAAAACCCACCGGCGGCTATCGTTGCCTGGATCGATCGTCACCAGGAAAATAATCTGCCGCCGGCCCAGCCATCTGCTGTTCGGCCATCCCTATTCGATCAGCCGGCGCCACCAGCCGCGTCTTCGGGTTTGGTCGGCCGCGGCGTCCTCATCCGGCGCAGATTCGCTGGCCAGGGCTTCGGTGCCGATTTCGGTCACCGTCACCGGCTTTGAGGAAGGCTCGGCCGGTGCGGCCTGCATGCTTTCCACCCTGCGGCCCCCAGTGGTTTCCCCAGTGGTTTCCACCGGCATGGAAGCGTGCGGTAGGTCTTCCGTCTCGCCATGGGCTTCCGGCGCGGCTCCATAAGAGGCATGCCCATTTTCACGCCCATTTTCACGACTGGAGCTCGCAGGCTGGCGCCAGTGCGGAGGCAGCGCCTCGGAATCCTCCGGCAGAGCCGGCTGCTCGCCGCTCCCTGCTGCAAGGCCGGCATCCGCGGGATGTTCCGATTGCCCGTTTTCAAATGAGCCGTTTTCGGAATGTCCCTCACCCTGTTCCTGGTTGCGCCGTGAGCGCCGCCGGCCGCCACGACGGCCGCGACGACGACGACGACGGGCGGGATCGCCATCCTCGGAAGCCGCGGCATTTTCGCCGTCTTCGGTCTCGGCATCCGCGCTCGCGTCATCGGAATCGGCTTCGTCGGAATCTTCAGCTTCGGCCGCGCCTTCGGGAGACGCGGCAACCTGATCGCCCGGGACCGGCGCTTCGCCGCCGGAGACGCCTTCGCTAGTCTCGGTGAACTCGTCCGCGCTGAAGCGGCTGCCGCGTCCGCGGCGCCGACGCCGACGCCGACGGCCACCCTGTTTGTCATCGGCATTGGCATTGGCCGGCGCTGCCGCGTCGCCCTCCGCCTGCGTTTCGGTCTCGGCGCTGCCCTCGGTCTCGGCTTCTTCCTCCGCGTCCTCCGCGGCTTCGTCCTCTATGTCGATCTCGGCTTCGGTCGGCAGAGCGGTCATTGGAACGGAAGGCGGCAATTCCTCGCCGGGCGCGAGCTGCTTGATCCGCTCGAGCCGGAAATCCGGCGGGACCAGGCTGTCATCCGCGTTGACGTAGATGCGCACGCCGCGGCGCATCTCAAGCTGCGAGAGCGATACGCGCTTCTGATTGAGGATGTAGAGCGCGACGGCGGTCGGTGCGAATACCGCAACGCCCGCGCTGAACGTCTTGGTGATTTCCTCTTCCACCATGCGCAGCACATGCAGCGCCGTCGAATCCACCGAGCGGATCCGGCCGGAACCATGGCAATGCGGGCAAATCTCGGTCGAGGCCTCCTGGAGGCTCGGATGCAGGCGTTGCCGCGACATCTCCAACAGCCCGAAGGAACTGATGCGCCCGATCTGGATACGCGCGCGGTCGTTGCGCAGCGCATCCTTGATCCGGCGCTCCACCGAGGAATTGTTGCGGCTTTCCTCCATGTCGATGAAGTCGATCACGATCAGGCCGGCGAGATCGCGCAGGCGGAGCTGGCGGGCGATTTCCTCGGCCGCTTCGAGGTTGGTCTTGGTCGCGGTTTCCTCGATATTGCGTTCCTTGGTCGCGCGGCCCGAATTGACGTCGATCGCGACCAGCGCTTCGGTCTGGTTGATCACGATGTAGCCGCCGGAGCGCAGATGCACCGTCGGGTTGTGGATCGCCGCGAGCTGGCTCTCGACCTGATGGCGCTGGAATAGCGGGATGGATTCGTCGCGGTAGAGCTGGACGCGCTTCGCATGGCTCGGCGTCAGCATCCGCATGAAAGTCTTGGCCTGCTTATAGCCTTCGACGCCGGCGACCACGATATCGCCCATCTCGCGGGTGTAGAGGTCGCGGATCGAGCGCTTGATCAGACTGGCTTCTTCGTAGATCAGCGCGGGCGCCGTGGCGTTCAACGTGGTCTCGCGGATCTCGTCCCAGAGCCGCATCAGATATTCGAAATCGCGCTTGACCTCGGCCTTGCTGCGCTCGCTTCCCGCAGTGCGCACGATCACCGCCATGCCTTCGGGAACGTCGAGATCGTCCACGATGTTCTTCAGGCGCTTGCGGTCGTTGAGGCTGGTGATGCGGCGGGAGATGCCGCCGCCGCGATCGGTGTTCGGCATCAGCACGCAATAGCGGCCGGCCAACGACAGATAGGTGGTCAGCGCCGCGCCCTTGTTGCCGCGCTCCTCCTTGGTCACCTGGACCAGCAGGATCTGCCGGCGCTTGATGACTTCCTGGATCTTGTAGCGGCGAAGCGCGCGCTGGCGCCGGCGCCGGGCGTTCTCCTCGTCCACCTCGGGATCGTCCTGGGTGGCGGGTTCGACCTCGCCTACGGTATCGACCATTTCCTCGGGGATCGCGACTTCGACCAATTCACCCTGCGGGGCGGACGGCAATTCCGCATCGCCGCCGTTATCAGCCGCCGGAGCGGGCCGATATTCACTTCCGGCATCCGGCGCGACGATTTCTCCGCGCAGGACATCCTGGTGTGACGTCAGCGGGATCGAGCCTTGGTGTTCCAATTCTGAAGTCGGGTCGGAATGGATCGGATCGTCGGCCTGCGATTCGGTCGGCTCGAAATGACCCGCCGCGATCGCGGAACTGCTCTCGAAACCCTGCGAAGGTTCGTCCGCGGCGTCTTCGTTCTGTTCAGATGCCGAAAGGTGATCGTGATCCGGCTGGTGCGGATCTTGCTCGTGATCATGATGCTCGTGGTGGCCGCCCCGATCGTGGTCGTGATCGCGGTGATCATGGTCGTGGTGGTCGTGATCATGATCGGAATCCAGCGCCGCCTGCGTCTCGCGCATCAGCGCTTCGCGGTCGGCGATCGGAATCCGGTAGTAGTCGGGGTGAATTTCGCTGAAGGCGAGGAAGCCATGGCGATTGCCGCCATATTCCACGAAGCAGGCCTGGAGCGATGGCTCGACCCGCGTCACCTTGGCAAGATAGATATTTCCCTTGAGCGGCCGCCGGCCGGCGATTTCGACGTCAAATTCTTCGAGTTTTCTGTCCACCACCGCGACCCGTGTTTCTTCCGGGTGGGTGGCATCGATCAGCATTGTTTTGGCCATTTTCGAGATACTCCAGCGCGCGCCAAGCGTCGCCCACGGCGAGCACAGGCGGCGGCGCAAATCGGGTTGGTGAATTCCAGGCTTGTGTCAT
>DASYDA010000163.1:0-2774 GCA_036499865.1 Dongiaceae bacterium
TCATCGTCCAGGCGCGGACCGGATCGACCCGGCTGCCCGGGAAAGTGCTGCGCAAGCTCGGCGCCAAGACTGTCCTCGCCCATGTCCTTCACCGCTGCGCGTCGATCAAAGGCGTCGACGCGGTGGTCTGCGCGACGTCCACTCTGCCGCAGGACGATCCTGTCGCCGAGGAAGCGGCGCGCGCGGGCGCGCATGTCTTCCGGGGATCGGAAAGCGATGTCCTCGAGCGCTATCTCGCGGCGGCAAGGAGCGTGGACGCAGAGGTCGTGCTGCGCGTCACCGCCGACTGCCCGCTCATCGATCCCGATGTCTGCGCGACCGTGATCGCGTTGAGGGCCGCGGCGGGAGCCGATTACGCGTCCAACAACATGCCGCGGCTCTATCCCCACGGGCTGGATTGCGAGGCGTTCAGCGTCGCCGCGCTCGCCAAAGCCGCTGTCGCCACAAGCGATTCCTTCGATCATGAGCATGTCACGCCCTGGCTGCGACGCAAACTGGGGCTGAAACGCGCCAATCTGGTCGGGCCGGGCTGGCCCGCCAGCATGCATCGCTGGACCTTGGATTACCCGGAAGACCTGGATTTCTTTTCCGCGGTCTTTGCCGCATTGCCCGAACCTGAAACGGCGAGGATGCAGGATGTGCTCAGCCTGCTGGCGGCGCGCCCGGATATCGCCGCATTGAATGCCAAACACCGCGCCGAAGCCCTCTGGCCCGGATCCGGCTCGACCATCGTCTTCCGCTGCGACGCGGGCCGCGATATCGGCATCGGGCACGTCATGCGCTGCGCGGCCTTGCAGGACCGTCTGGCGCCATTGGGGTGGCGATGCCTCTGGGCGGTGGAACCCGCCACCGCCGCCTTCCTCGGCATCGGGCTTGAACCCGCGCGCACCCTCGTGCTCGCCGATCCGGAGCCTCAGGTGCAAGCGCAGGAAATCCGGCATTCCGTCGCCGGCGACGCGGTCCTGGTCATCGACCGGTATGGAACCCGCCCCGAATTTTCCATCGCCTGCCGCGATGCCGGGATCCGCGTCCTACACTTCGACGATTTCGGCTCCGGCGAGCTTCCGGCCGATCTTGCCGTCACGATCGGGGCCAATCCCGGTCGGCCTGCTTTGCCGGCGCCGCCGCGTCGGCTGATAGGCGGACGCTATGCCCCGCTCCGCTGGCAATTTTCCCGGCGGCGCGGCGGCATCATGGAAAGCCGTGCCGCACGTTCGGCCATCCAACACGTGTTGATCGGTTTCGGCGGCACCGATCCCGTCGATGCCAGCAGCCTTGCCGTGGAAGCCGTCCTTGATTCCGGCTTGAGCTGCGATGTCGTGATCGGCGGCCGCGCGCAGCATCTGCCGGCTCTGCGCGGCTTGGCTGCCGCGCATGCGGATCGCGTCCGGCTTCATGAGGATGCCGCCGAAGTCGCCGCATTGATGTCGACAGCCGATCTCGCGATCGGCGCCCCCGGCACCGGCACCTGGGAGCGCGGCACCATGGGCCTGCCGGTCCTGCTGGTGGGCATCGCGGAGAACCAGCGCGACAATGCGGCGATCGTCGCTGCGACTGGCGCCGGAATCTCTTGCGGCTTCCTGAACGAAAACAACCGCGCGCAAATCCGCGAATCCCTCACCGCCTCGATCGCCGCACTTCAGGGTGAACCCACCAAGTTGTTGGCGATGGCGCAAGCCGCTTCGACGCTCTCCGACGGTCGCGGCGCGATGCGGATCGCCGCCGCCGCTTTGCCCGAAGCGAAACTGGGCGACGGCTCCCCTTGCCGCTTCCGGCTGATCGAACCCGAGGACGAGGCGCTGATCCTCGCTTGGCAATCGGCGCCGGAGACGCGCCGCTATGCCGGCAATCCCAACATACCCGGTGCGGAGGAGCATCACGCCTGGTTCACAGCCAAGCTGCGATCCGATGCCGATTGGTTCCTGGTCGCGGAAACGACGGCGGGTCCGGCCGGATTCCTCCGGCTCGACTGGCTGGGAGAAGCCGGCGGCGCACCGATCTTCCTCGTTTCTATCGCGACCGCACCAGGATATTACCGTCGCGGGATCGGCCGGGCGCTGCTGGCGGCGGCACGCCACCTGGCGCCGCGCGGAAAGCTCCTGGCCAAAGTGCTCACGGACAACCACGCCTCCCACGCCCTCTTCGAATCGCTTGGCTACCACCCGGGCGAGGATGAATACTTGGTCTCGACCCTTTCTTAGACAGGAATCACCGATGCATCGCATCGCCATCGCAGGCCGGGAAATCGGCGCCGACCGGCCGCCTTACGTGATCGCCGAGATGTCGGCCAATCACAATGGCAGCCTGGATCGGGCGCTGAAGATCCTCGAAGCCGCCAAGGCTTCGGGCGCCGACGCCTTGAAGCTGCAGACCTATAGCGCCGACACCATCACCATCGACCATGACGGCCCCGAATTCATGCTGCATGAAGGACTCTGGGCGGGACGCACGCTGTACGAGCTCTATGAATCGGCCGCGATGCCCTGGGAATGGCACGAGCCTTTGTTCAAGCGCGGCCGGGAGCTCGGCATCGCCGTGTTCAGCTCGCCTTTCGATCCCACCGCGGTCGATCTGCTGCAGAAGCTGGACGCGCCCGCCTTCAAGGTCGCTTCATTGGAAATGGCCGACCTGCCGCTGATCCGGCGCATGGCGGCAACCGGCAAGCCCTTGATCATGTCCACCGGCGCATCGGAAATCGGCGAGATCGCGGAAGCGGTGGCCGCGGCACGCGCCGCCGGATGCCGGCAGATCGTGCTCCTGCAATGCACCAGCGG
>DASYDA010000164.1:0-4976 GCA_036499865.1 Dongiaceae bacterium
TGCCGATCGACCCGCAGGATGTCGGCCGCGATTACGAGGCGGTGATCCGCATCAACAGCCAGTCGGGCAAGGGCGGCGTCGCCTATATCCTCGAGAAAGACCATGGCATTACCTTGCCGCGGAAGCTGCAGATGGAGTTCAGCCAGATCATCCAGGAGATCGCCGACCAGACCGGCAAGGAGATCTCCAGTGAGATGATCTGGAAGGCCTTCAACGACGAGTACCTGTCGCTGGAGAACCCCTATGGCTTTCTCGGCCAACAAAGTGCGACGGATACGCATGCCAGCGAAGTCCGCAACCTCACCGCGACCCTCCGGGAAAACGGCAAGGAAGTGAAGATCTCCGGCCGGGGCAATGGCCCGATCGACGCTTTCATGGACGCCCTGAAGAAGCATACCGGCATCGAGCTCAAGGTGATCGACTACCGGGAGCACTCCGTTGGCCTCGGCAGCGATGCCAGCGCTGTCGCCTATCTGGAGACCCGGTTGAAGGACGGTCGCACGGTCTACGGCGTTGGGATGGATCCCAATATCGTGACCGCCAGCCTCCGGGCGGTGGTCTCCGCCGCCAACCGTGCCAAGCTCGGCAAGGTGCGGGAACTCCAGGGCGCTGCGGAATAGGCTGAATCCCACATCCTCACTCGCTATGTGCGGGTGAGGATGATATTCTTCGGACCCTCATGCGACCAATCCCCAAGCTTGGCTGGCGGCGAACTCGGGCGGCGCTCATTTCCCGGGTTGTGTGGCGCCGGCGCGCGGTCTTCATCTTCGGCGCGGTCGCGGTGGGTGCCGTCGCGGTCGCCTTTGCCAAGGGCTCCGATTTTGCGCAACTGCTGTTCAAGCACAGCGTCGAGACTTGGCCGTATTCACCGTTGCTGATCACCCCGATTGGTTTCGGGGTCATCGCCTGGCTGACGCGTTCCTGGTTCGACGGCGCGCAAGGCAGCGGCATTCCCCAGGCGATTGCCGCTCGCCGCAGCGAGGATGAAAAGCTTCGGGCCGTGCTGATGAGTGCCAGGGTCACCATCGGCAAGGTGATCCTCACCATGCTCGGCCTGTTGATCGGCGCCTCGACCGGTCGTGAAGGACCGACGGTGCAGGTGGGCGCCGCGGTCATGTTCGCGACCGGACGCCTCGCCGGAATCGGCCGCCAGCCGGGATTGATTCTGGCGGGCGCCGCCGCCGGCATTGCCGCCGCCTTCAACACGCCTTTGGCCGGGATCGTTTTCGCGATTGAGGAGATGGCCAAGGCCTTCGATCAGCGCATGAACGTGCTGGTGGTCGCGGCGGTGATCGTCGCCGGCCTCACCAGCCAGGCACTGCTCGGTGATTACAGCTATTTTGGCACGGTCTCGACCGCCTTGCGCTCGCTGACCGATTGGCTCGCGGTTCCGGTCTGCGGAATCGTCTGTGGAGCCTTAGGCGGATTGTTCAGCCGTGAGGTCATCCGCGTATCGACGGCGCGGGGCGGGTGGATTTCCGTTCTCCGCCGCCGGCCGGTCCTGTTCGCCGTGGGCTGCGGTTTTGTCGTGGCGGTTCTGGGCCTGCTGACCAACGGCTTCGCGACCGGTACCGGCTATCTGCCGACCCGAACAGCGCTGGAAACCGGCACCCTGCAGCCTCTCTGGTATGGGCCGGCCAAGCTGGCTTCGACGCTGCTTTCCTCGGTGAGCGGGGTACCGGGCGGGCTGTTCTCGCCCTCGCTTTCCGTGGGCGCTGCCTTCGCCGCCTTCATCCATCCGCTTCTGCCGGGTGTGGATATCCAGGTGGTGTCTCTTCTGGCGATGGTCGCCTATTTCGCCGGAGTGGTGCAGTCGCCGCTGACCGCATTCATCATCGTGCTGGAAATGACCAGCGACAAGGGCATGACCATGCCGCTGATGGCGACCGCGCTGCTTGCGGCGGGGACGTCACGGCTGATCTGCCCCGAGCCGCTCTATCACGCGCTCTCGTACAATTACGACGCGATGCCGAAGCTGCCGAAGCGCGCGAGCTAATGACCGTCGAACTTAGCGGCAGCCGCTGGCTATTTTCAGCGCGGCCTCCACTTGTGATCGCGACATTCCCGCTTGAAGGCTCGGGTTGTAGAGGAGCGCAAGCATCTCTTTCTTTCGATCCGGTAGGAATTCCTGGGTGGTCTCAACGGCGTTTCCGGTACTCGGATCGTCTTCTTTCAGCCCGGCGAATCCATAGGCTCGCCACATCAATTCTCGAATGCAGGTCGCCGTCTCGGTCTCCGTTATGCTGCTCCGCAAATTGATCTCTGCCGCTTGAATAACGTCATCTTTCAGCGTCATCTGCAGAACGCAGCGTTTGTCGAAGGTCGGGCCGGATGGGAACAGGACTCTTCGTTCTCCCGGTCCTAAAGACGACAGCGAGAACAAATCTTCATCCACTTTGACAACCGCATTGGCCTCTTGCTGGTTTCTGGCCTCCGTGCTCTTCGGACTAGGTGTATCGATGAGATCGAAGAGGACCATCCCAAATGCCGAGAGTGCCGGTGGAATATTAGTCGCGCGGCTCAGCGCTCTGGCTGTCGGGCTTTCTGATGTTGATTCCGATCCGCTATCAGATGCTTGGCTCGGCATAACGAGGAAAAACTTAATCTCGCTTGCCCATCGTATGAGATGCGGGGCTGCTTCAACGCGATCGGCAAATTGATAGCGAAGGAGATCGCAGGCTGTCGAATTGTCCGCTGCATATGATTCCGTGCCCGGGCAAAGCACGCACGCGGTTACTGCCAGACATCGGGAAAAATATTGAAGACCTCGCCTGAGATGATCCACGCGCAGAGGCAACATGCGGCTCACCGCTGGTCGAGTTTGAACTCGATGCGGCGGTTCTTGGTATAGGCGTCTTCGGTGTCGGCGGTGTCGAGCGGGTTGGAATCGGCGAATCCGCCGGCCGCGAGCCGGTCCGAGGGGATGCCGCGGCTGATCAGGTATTTGACCACCGCGGTCGCGCGGGCCGTGGATAGTTCCCAGTTCGAGGGGAATTGCGGGGTCGAGATGGGCCGCTTGTCGGTATAGCCATCGACCCGGAGCACCCAGTTTATATCCTCCGGAATCTCCTTCGTGATCAGGATCAGCGTGGTCGCCAGCGTGTCGAGCTGGTCCTGGCCGGCCGCGCCGATATCCGCCGAGCCGGAACCGAAGAGGACTTCCGACTGGAAGACGAAGCGGTCGCCGACGATCCGGATGTCCTGCCGGTCGCCCAGGGCTTCGCGCAGGCGCCCGAAGAACTCCGAACGATAGCGCGCGAGTTCCTCCACTTTGGAAGCCAGCGCCGCATTCAGGCGCGAACCCAGTTCGGTGATCTGGATTTGCTGGTCCTTGCTCTGCTGCTCCGAAAGATCGAGCGCCTTGGAGAGCTGGGCCAGTTGATCGCGCAGGGCCAGGATCTGCTGGTTCAGCAATTCGACCTGGGCCTGGGACTGGCTGGTGATCTCTTTCGCATTCTCGTCGCTGGTCAGCAGCTTCTTTTGCAGATCGTCGCGCAGCGATTCCAGAGCCGCGATATCCGAGAGCAGGGCGGTGATCTTGTCCTTGTCGGCGCTGATGGTCTTATAGGAGTCTTCGAGCTGTTTCTGCTTTTCGTCGCTGACGGCGGCCTTGGCCTGCGCATCGCCGAGTTCCGCCTTCAGGCTGTCGCGCTCGCCGATGACGACGTTCAACTGGCTCTGCAGAGCATCCCGTTCCGCGGTCGATTTGGTGAGGGCGGAGGACATCTGCGACAACTGGACCTTGAGCTGCTGCGAGTTGCCGCGCTCCATGGAAAGCATGTCGCCCAGTTCGGCGATCTGCTTGGTCAGCTTGGCCAGGGCCTCGTCGCGGCCGGTCAGCGCCTGGCTGAGATAGAGCTGCGCCACCACGAAGACCATCAACACGAAGACGATGACCATGAGCAGGGTCGACAGCACGTCGACATAGCCCGGCCAGGCTTCCAATCTTTGACGGCGGCGACCGGCGGCGGCCATGCGTTAGGATCCCATCAAGGTCGGGGGCTCATCAGGACTGAGGCGTCCGTTCCAGCCCGGCCGCGACGGCGATGGTCCGGGTCAGGACCTTGATTTCGGAGCGCAGATCCTGAACCGCGACGGTGCGCCCCTGGGAGAGATCCTCGGCCAGGCGGTTCAGCAGGCCGTCGATGTTGCGCAGGTGATTGCGGCTGTTGTTGTCGATACCGAAGCCACCGCTGCTGGCAAGCTCGCCCAGGCGCTGCAGCACCGTGCGCATCTCGCCCTGGGAATCCGCGATCCGCGTCATCGCCTGTTGTTCGCCGCGGAGCTGGTCGCTCAGATTCATGATCTGGTCGGCCAGCAGCTTGAAATTGGCGTTGGCCGAATGCCGGTTGTCTTCCGCGCGGCTGATCGTGCGCTGCAGCTCGCCCAGGCTTTCGGCGGTCTGTTCGAGCAGGGCCTGGATGTAAGCCGGGACCGGTTGGTCGCCATCGACGATCCCGCCGCCGCTGGAAATCTTGGTCAGGCCGGAAAGCCAGTCTTCGAGCTCGTTGAAGAAACGGTTCTGTGCCTGGCCCGCTTGGAGTTCCAAGTAACCCAATAATAGCGAACCGGAGAGACCGAACAGCGAGGCGGAGAAGGCGATGCCCATGCCGTTCAGCGGCCCTTCAAGGCTCTGCTTCAGGGATTCGAACATGCTGGCGGGATCGCCGCCGCTGGAGACCTTCATATCGCGGATCGCGACCGCCACGGCGTTGATTGTCCCGAGCAATCCCCAGAAGGTGCCGAGCAGGCCGAGGAAGATCAGCAGGCTGATGAGATAGCGCGAGATCTCGCGGCTCTCGTCCTGGCGCGAGGCGATGCCGTCTAGCAGGGACCGGGTGGCGGAGGCGGAGAGGCTGAGCTTGCCGCCGGTGCGGTCCTTCAGCATCGCCGCCATCGGCGCCAGCAAGCGCGGATGGGTGGTGCTGACGCGTTGGCCGGTGCGGAAATTCTCCGCCCACGTGATATCGGCATTG
>DASYDA010000165.1:0-9841 GCA_036499865.1 Dongiaceae bacterium
ACCGGCGGCGGCATCTTCGACTATACGCCGGAGCGGATCGCGGAACTGCGCGATTGGCGTGCGCGGAAACTGGTCGCGGTCCGCAAGACATTGCAGTCGGAATGAAGGTGCGTAAAGAGACGATTACCGTACAAACAAAACACCACCACATCAGGAGGCTTCGACATGAATAAACTATCAAGAAGAATGGTGGCGCAGACGGCTCTGGCAGCCGTCATGATGTCCAGCGTGTTCGCGATGGCCGGCGGCGCCCAGGCGATGGACGTGAAGAAGATCGCCATCATGACGCCGGAAGACCCCACCGATTACGGGTGGAACCAGCAAGGCGTCGATGCGGCGAAAGCGGTTGCCGCCAAATACGGCCTGGAATTCATGCCGGCGACCGGCCTCGGCTATGGCGACGTGCACCCGCAGGCCCGCGAGCTTGCCGATGACGGTGCCAGCCTGATCATCGCCCATGCCAGCGGCTACAACACCGCGGTGCCGGAAGTCGGCGCGGAGAAGAAAGTGCCGGTAGCGATCGTCGACAAAGAAGGAACCGGCGTACCCGGCGTCCTAGCCGACTATACGCTGAGCGGCCATGAAGGTGCTTATCTTGCCGGCGCTCTGGCCGCCAAAATGACCAAGACCAAGGCGGTTGGCATCGTCGTCTCGGGCGAGCCACCCTCCTGGAACTCGCAATCCGCCGCCTTCGCCCTGGGGGTGAAGGCGACAGATCCCGGCGTGAAGATCCTCTACGCCGTGATCGGCCCAGCCGCCTATTCGGACGCGGCCGGCGGTCGTCGCGTCACCGAGCAGGTGATCGGCGCCGGCGCCGATGTGGTCTTCGGGCAAGGCGACGGCGCCAGCTTCGGCATTCTGCAGGCCACCGAAACCAAGAAATCGACAAATGGTGGCGACGTCTGGTTCATCGACGTGATCGGCGACAAGACGCCGATCGACAAGGGGCACCTGCTTTCCTCGGTGGTCTGGGACCTGGTTCCGGTCTATTCCCAGATGGTCGAGGACCTGAAGGCCGACAA
Source organism: Dongiaceae bacterium (assembly GCA_036499865.1). Classification (GTDB taxonomy): domain Bacteria; phylum Pseudomonadota; class Alphaproteobacteria; order Dongiales; family Dongiaceae; genus Dongia. Next base: position 1,023 of record DASYDA010000165.1, read on the forward strand.
ATTCGGCACGCATGAATATGCGATCCATCTGGCCGACAATTCGGTGGAGCTCCTCCACACCAAGCATATCCCCGACGATGTCTGGGCGAGCATCGAGCAGCTTCGGTCCAAGATCATCGACGGAAGCGTGAAGGTCGATCGCATCGAGGACGCCCAGAAGGTGCGCGCTTTGATGAGCTCGGTCACCGCCGCGCCGGCCCAGTAAGCCGCACGCGAATATCAACGCACGGGCCACGCCGCGTTTAGACATGCGGCGTGGCCCGATGCAATATAAGCCATGAACGAGAGCCCTGCCGCCGCACCCATTGCCGCCGTCCGCAACGTCACCAAGCGCTTTCCGGGCGTGGTGGCGAATGACGGCGTTTCCCTGGAATTCCGCGCCGGCGAAGTGCATGTGCTGCTGGGCGAGAACGGGGCGGGCAAATCCACGCTGATCGGCATCCTCGCCGGCATGCTGCAGCCCGACGAAGGCGAGGTCCTGATCTCCGGCCGGCCGGTCCGGATCGGCTCGCCACGCGAGAGCCTGGATCTCGGCATCGGCACCGTGTTCCAGCATGTGCTGCTGGTCCCGAGCCTCACGGTGATCGAGAATCTGATGCTGGGCGGGGCTTGGTCGCGGCGTCTGGCTCGGGCGCCGGCTTTGGCGCGCTTCAGGGAATTGTCGGCGCTGCTCGGCGTCGAGATCGAACCCGACGCCACGGTCGGCCGCCTGTCGCTCGGCGAGCAGCAGCAGGTCGAGATCATGCGGGCGCTCTGGCGCGGCGAGAAGGTGCTGATCCTCGACGAGCCGACCTCGATGCTGACTCCGCAGGGCGTGCGCGAGCTCGGCAAGGTCATGCACAGGCTGCGCGACAAAAGCGTGGCCGTGATCCTGATCACCCACAAGCTGGTCGAAGCCTATGAGTTCGGCGACCGCATCTCCGTGCTGCGGCTTGGCAAGATGGTGGGGGAAATTCCGCCGCAACGCTTGAAGGCCATGAGCGAAGCCGAAGCGACCGAGGCCGTGATCCGGATGATGTTCGGCGCCGTGGCCGAGCATGCCCGCGATGCCGAAGTGCTGGTCGGACGCGGTCGCAAAGCGCATCAGGACCGGTCGATCGATCGCCGCGGCGCTCCGCGATTGAGCGTTCGCGGGTTGCAGACCGAGGCGGGGAAGGGCGAATGCCCCCTGCGCGATGTCGGTTTCGATCTCTGGCCCGGCGAAATCCTCGGGATCGCGGGAGTCGACGGCAACGGCCAGAAGCATCTTGCCGGCGTGTTGGCCGGCCAGCGCCCGGTGACGCAAGGCAGACTCAATCTGGAGGGGCGCGATGTCACCGGCGAAGGCGTGCCGGGCCGGCGACGGCACGGCATCCGCTATGTGACCGATGAGCGCCTCGGTGAGGGCACGGTCGGCATTTTCTCGGTGGCGACCAACCTCGTGCTGAAGGAAATCGGGGCGCCGCCGTTCTGGAGAAGCGGCATCTGTGATTGGGAACGGATCCACGCGAGCGCCCGCCAGCAGATCCAGCGCAACGATATCCGCACACCTTCGGAAAAGACGCCGGTGGGGCGGCTGTCCGGCGGCAATATTCAGAAGGTGCTGCTCGCCCGCGAATTGAACGCCGAAGCGAAGGTCGTGGTGTTCAACAAGCCCACCTACGGCCTCGATCTGCAGAACACGCGGCTCGCCCATGAGCGGATCCTCGCCAGCGCAGGGCGGGGCATGGCGATCGTGGTGATCTCCACCGACCTCGACGAATTGCTGGAACTGAGCGACCGGATCGGGGTGATGTTCCAGGGGCGGCTCACCGGCATTGTCGAGAACGGCGCCGATGTCGAGCACAAAGTCGGCTTGCTGATGACCGGCGCTTCCGGGGTAGCCGCATGAGCGCCGATACCAAGACCGAAGCCATGCGGAACGATCCCCTGAAGAGCGAGCGCGTCAAAGACATTCAGTCGGTGGCGCTGCGGATCCTGCTGCCGGTGCTGGCGGCTTTGGTGATGGGCGGCATCATCCTGCTCATCCTCGGCAAGAACCCGCTGGAATATTACGGCTATGTCGCGCGCCGCGGCCTGCTCACCTGGGGCGGCTTCCAGGAGACGCTGACCCGGATGTCGCCGCTGCTGCTGATCGCCGCGGGATTGATCGTCGCTTTCCGGGCGGGAATCTGGAATCTCGGCGGCGACGGCCAGTTCCTCCTGGGCGCCGTGATCACCGCGGCTTTGGCGCCGGTGCTGATCGAGACCCTGCCGCGCGGCATCACGCTGATTGTCTGCATGACCGTCTCGACCCTGGTCGGCGCCGCCTGGTCGCTGATTCCGGCGATCCTCAAATCCAAATACGGCGTCAACGAGATCGTCACCTCGATGATGATGAGCTTTCTCGGCACCAGTTTCGCCAATGTGCTGGTGAAGCTCGTCTTCTGGGATCCCGGCACCACGGTGCCGCAGACGCGCACTCTGCCGGTGGCGGACCGGCTGCCGAACGTCGTCGGCACCGTGCATTGCGGCGTGCTGATCGCGCTGGCCGTGGTCATCCTGGTGCATCTGATGATGACGCGGACCGCCTTCGGGCTAAAGCTGCAGGTGGTGGGCGCCAATCCGGCGGCGGCGGTGCATGCCGGCCTCAATGTCGGCTGGCTCACCATCCTCACTTTCGCGATCAGCGCCGGGCTGATCGGCCTCGGCGGATCGGTGGAGATCCTCGGCGTCTTCGGCACCGTGCGCGCCGATTGGAATCCGGCCTACGGCCTGCTGGTGGTGCCTCTGGTCTTCCTGGCGCGGTTCAACGGCTATGGCGTCATCGGCTTCACCCTGTTCTTTTCGGCGCTGATGATCGGCGGCGAGAGCGCCGCGCGGCGGGTTGGGGTGCCGAACCATTTCGTGCTGGTGCTGGTGGCGCTGCTGCTGATCTTCCTGGCGGTGGTCGAATATCTCGATCACCTGCGGCGCCAGCGGATGGCGGCTTAGGGCGGGAGGGGAGATGGAAGCGCTGCTCACCCAATCCTTCCTGACCTCGCTGCTGTTCGGCGCCGTCACCGCCGGCGTTCCACTGCTGCTTGCGGGGCTCGGCGAACAGATTTCCGAGAAGGCGGGCGTGCTCAATATCGGCATCGAAGGCATGATGCTGTTCGGCGCCTATACCGGCTTCGTCGCCTCTTATTATTCCGGCTCGTTCGGCTTGGGTTTCATCGCCGGCGGATTGGGCGGCATGGCGGTGGCGCTGATCGTGGTGCTGCTCTGCATCCGCTTCGGTTTGAACCAGATCGTGATCGGCATTGCGCTCACCATCGGCGTCGAGGGATTGACGGCGCTGCTGCAATATTTCCAGTTCAGCCGCACCTATCCGCGGCTCGATGCCGCGCCGACCTTGGCGATCCCCGGCCTGAGCGCCATCCCGGTGATTGGCCCCGGCCTCTTCAATCACAATGCGGTGGTCTACCTGGCGGTGATCCTGACCGGTGCGCTCACCTGGCTGTTCCGCAAGACCTATATCGGCCTCAACCTGGAAGCGGCCGGCAGCAAGCCGGCGGCGCTGGATGCGGCCGGGGTCGATGTGCTGAAGACACGCGGCCTCGCGGTGCTCAGCACGGGCTTTCTCGCCGGCGTGGGCGGCGCCTATCTCGCGAATGTCGGCGCCGGCCTGTTCGTGCCCTTCATGACCGGCGGCGCCGGCTTCATCGGCATCGTGCTGGCCATGCTGGCACGCGGCAAGCCGATCTGGGTGCTGCTGGGCGCAGCCTTGTTCGGCATCAGCCTGGCGATGACCACGGCGCTGCAGGTGGCAGGGATCGATATCCCGACCGACGTGGTGCAGATGCTGCCATTCGCCATGGTGATGCTGGTTCTGGTAATATTCGCGCGGCACAGCGTATTGCCGCCCGCCTTGGGCCTGCCCTATGTGCGCGGCGACCGATGAAGGGACGATGGAACAACGAATAACACAATAAACGAGACCATAAGGGAGAGCTCGACGATGTCCGATACCAAGGTCTATCTGCTCGATGGCGGCACGCTGGTGATCGACGGCTATCATGCGTTCTGGAATCGCGGGCCCGCCGGCGAAGTCCGTTTCCCTTGCTATGCGGTGGTGATCGAGCATCAGGACGGCCGCTACATGTTCGACACCGGCTACGATTTCGACCATGTGATGCGGGTGCTGCCCTTCGAGAAGCCGATCCAGGACAAGAGCCAGACCATCCCCGGCCAGCTCGCCAAGATCGGGATGAAGACCAGCGACATCAACTACGTGATCAACTCCCACTACCACTTCGACCATTGCGGCGGGAACAAGCACCTGCACGAGGCCTGCACCATCTGCCATGCCAAGGAGCTGGAGCAGAGCGGCAATTGCCAGCCTTTCGAGCATCTCGGCTATTCCGATCTCACCTTCTCGCCGGAGATCGCGGCGAAGAAGGGCGTCACTCTGCCGCCGGACCCCGCCCTCGACATGTATACGCCGAAATTCCAGACCGTGACGGGCGACCAGGAAATCGCCAAGGGCTTGTGGCTGTTCGAGACGCCGGGTCACACCGCCGGCCATTACAGCTTGATGGTGGAACTGAAGAACCGCCGCCCCATGCTGTTCACGGCGGATGCCTGCTACAGCCAGAAGAACATGGACATGATGTGCATCTCGAGCTTCCACCTCGACCCGGTGGCGAGCCTCAACTCAATGCGGCGGCTGAAGGCGCTGGCGGAGAAGCACGACGCCGAGCTCTTCTATTCGCACGACCTGGAGAGCTTCCAGAAGTACCAGACCGGGGAGAAGTTTTATTCGTAGCCTGGACAAAACCTTATCTTATCCGTCATGCCCGGACCAAGTCCGGGCATGACGGAAATATTGGAGACCTTTCGCCTCGTCACCACCGCGCCATGCCGGCATCGACGTTGAGGGCCTGGCCGGTGATCCAATGCGCCTCCTCCGAGGCGAGGAAGGCGACGGCGGGGACGATGTCGGCGGGCACACCTTTGCCCTTCACCGCCTGCAGCATCTCGACGAAATCGAAGGCCTCGCGGTGCGGCGTCTGCTGTACGCCTTCGGTATCGGTCAAGCCGGGCATCACCGTATTGACCGTGATCTTGTAGCCGCCGAGCTCGGTGGCGAGTGCGCGGGTGAAGGTGAGCACGCCGCCCTTGCACGCCACGTAATGCGCCATGTTCGGCGTGCCGGCCAGCACGCTGTTGGAGCCGAAATTGACGATGCGCCCGTAATTGTTCTTGCGCATCAGGTCGGAGCCGGCGCGGCACATGAGATAGAGGCCGTCGAAATTCACCCGGGCGACCCGGCGCCATTCCACGAAGGTCAGTTCGTCCCATTTCACGAAGGGCACGATGGCGGCGACATTCACGAGCACGTCGAGTTTCCCGACCCGCTCCGCCACCGCCTTAAAGAGATTGGCGACCGATTCCTCGTCGCCGATATCGACGTCGTGGCCGAAGGAAGCGCCGCCGATCTCCCGCGCTGTCGTCAGGGCGCCCTGGCAATTGATATCGGCGGCGACGACCGTGGCGCCTTCCTGGGCCAACCGCAACGCGACCGCCTTGCCCATGCCTTGCGCGGCGCCGCTCACCACCGCGACGCGTCCCTCGAATCTCCGCATGTTCAGCTCCCTGTAAGAGTTTTTTATGATTTGGAAGTTCGCTCAGCCGCGACTGGCGGAAATAACCTCCATCGCTGCCTCGACGCCTTTGCCGATATTCACTTTGTGTCCGACGCGGCGCAGCGCGCCGCCGAAAGCGGTGATCGCGATCGTTGCATAGATCGGTTCCGCCACCAGCCCCATATGGCCGATGCGGATGAGCTTTCCCTTGGTATCGCTGCGACCGGAGGAGAAGATGACGCCGTATTCGGCGCGGGCGGCTTCTATGATGTCCGTATCCTTCACCCCGTCCGGCACGCGGACGGCGGTGCAGGTCGGAGAGGCGATGGCCTCGGTTTTCGCCCAGAGCTTCAGACCCATCGCCTTGACGCCGGCACGCGTGGCCGCAGCCGTCAATGCGTGGCGATGCCAGACCTTCTCCGGTCCTTCCTCGAGATAGAGATCGAGCGCCGCGTCGAGCCCGTTCATCTCCGCGATCGAAGGCGTGAACGGGAAACGTTTGTCCTTGCTCCAGGCATCCTTCCAGTCGGAAAGGCTCAGCACCGAGGCGAAGGGCGCCTTCGGGTTTGCTTTGATGTGCTTCCAGGCGCGGTCGCTGACCGCCATGATGGTGAGGCCGGGCGCGCCGCCCAGGCATTTGCCGGGGCCGGTGATGAAGACATCCGCGTGGCAATCTTCAGGATGGATATCCATGCCGCCGAAGGAGGAGACCGCATCCACGATCAACAGCGCGTCGTGATCGCGCACGATCTTGCCGATCTCCCGCGCGGGATTGATGGTGCCGGAGGGCGTGTCGTGGTGGACCAGCGAAACCACCTTGATGTCCGGTCGTTTCTTGAAAGCGGCCTCGACGGATTTGGGATCGATCGCCGCGTTGAAGGGCACCTCGATCTCGACCATCTCCTTGTGATAGCGCGCCGACCAATAGCCGAAGCCCTTGCCGTATACGCCGGAAGCGAGGTTGAGCACCACGTCGTCCGGTGCGATCAAGGAGGCGGCGGTCGCCTCGATGCCGGGTGCCGGCTCGCAATGAAGGATCAGCGCGGGCTGTCTCACGCGCAGGGCCTTGGCGGCCTTGCGGGTCACATCCTCGTAGAATTGCTGGAAATAGGGATCGAAGTCGTAATGGACCGGGGCGGACATCGCCCGCAGGACCTGGGGATAGGCCGCCACTGGTCCCGCCGAGAGCGTGATCACCGGTTCCTTGATCGAGGTCTTGGACGGCATTTGGTTCAGCCTTCCCTTTGGTTCGGTGTGGCGCCCCATTTGCGCCGATCCGGCTGATTTGATGATAGACTGCCGGTATAAAAAGTGAAAACACTATTGCTGTCTTTCAGGCATTGGTTTCGTCCATGGCGCCGCGCTCCGAGAATTGGTTTGATTTTTTGATCATTGGTTCAGGAACCGCCGGCAGCGTTCTCGCCGCGCGGCTGAGTGAAGATGCGTCGCTGAAGATCGGGCTGCTCGAAGCGGGGCAGGCGGCCGACAACCCGATGATCGCGCAGCCTTCACAATGGTCTCTGCTGCAAGGAAGCAAGGTCGATTGGGGCTATGAGACGGTGCCGCAGCGCCATACGGCAGGCCGCGTCCACGCCTGGCCGCGGGGCAAGGTGATCGGCGGCTCGACCGCGATCAATGCCATGGCGCATGTGCGCGGCCATCCCAGCGATTTCGATGCTTGGGCCGAGGCGGGCTGCAAGGGCTGGAGCTTCGCCGATCTCTTCCCTTATTTCCTGAAGTCCGAAACCTATGCGCCGGGAGCTTCCGCCTATCATGGCGATCGCGGGCCGGTTCATCTGATCCGCCCGAGCGAGCCTCATCCGGTGACGCTTGCCTATATGGAGGCCGGGAACGAAATCGGCCTATCGCCCACCGATGACCACAACGGCGCTGAGCTTTCCGGCCCTTGCCTCAATACCCTGACCATCAAGAACGGCAAACGGCAGACCATCGCCGATGCCTATCTCGCCCCGGTATCGGGCCGCCCGAACCTGCGGGTCCTGCTTCGGCATCGCGTCCTCTCGCTGATCGTCGAGAAAGGGCGCTGCCGCGGCCTGCGCGCGATATCGAACGGCGGCCCGGTCGAGCTATGCGCGGAGACGGTCATTCTCTCTGCGGGAGCCGTCGGATCGCCGCTCCTGCTTCTATGTTCCGGCATCGGCCCTGCCGAAGAACTGGAGGCTTTGGGCATCCCGGTCGCGGCGGATCTCCGCGGGGTCGGGCGTAATCTGCACGATCATCTTCTCTCGGGCGGCAACGTTTATCGGGCGAAGCGGCCGGTGCCGCCATCGAAATACCAGAATTCAGAATCGCTGATGTATATCGGACGCAAAGCGTCGGCATCGGCGCCGGAAATGGTACTGGCCTGCGTCACGGCGCCGGTGGTGACCGAACAATTCATCGCGCCCGCTTTCGGAGACGCCTATACGATCATGTTCGGCTTCACCCACCCGCGAAGCCGCGGTTCGATCCGCCTGGCCTCAGCGGATCCCGTCATCCCGCCGTTGATCGACCCCAACTATCTCTCCGAAAGTTATGACCGCGAGATTTATCTCGAAGCGATGAAAATGGCGCGGGCGGTCGGCGGTGCGTCGGCTCTGTCGGAATGGCGCCGGGAGGAAGCGTTGCCTGGGTCCTCGGTTCGCAGCAAAGCGGAGAAGATTGAGTTCCTGGAGAAAGCGGCTTTCACCCATCATCATCCGGTGGGAACCTGCCGCATGGGTACCGGCGATGACGCGGTCACTGGACCGGACTGCAAGCTCAAAGCCATCGACGGGCTCTATGTCTGCGATGCCTCCATCATGCCTCGCATCACCACGGGACCGGTCAACGCGGCCATTGTCGCAATGGCGGAACGCTGCAGTGACCTTTTGCAAGGCAAGGCGCCATTGCCGCCGGAACGTCCGGATTCCGTTCATCGATTGGAGGCGGTCGCGTGATATCAAGATGGAACATGCTGACGGCATTGGTCCTGCTTTCCGGCTGCGCGACGACCGATGCAACAGGCGGCGATCCGCATCTGGCGATCAGCGTGATCAATACCGGGGCGCAACCGATCAGTTGCAAGGTGTTGTTTGGGCATTGGGTCGACCACGATCTCGGTCCGATCGCGCCCGGTGCCGCGGTTTCTCTCGATGCCCGGCAACAGCCGAAGGACGGCGCGCTTTACGTCGAACGTTCGGACGGCCAGCGGAAGATGATGATCGAAAACATCGCCTGCGCGCGCGATAACGA
>DASYDA010000166.1:0-5376 GCA_036499865.1 Dongiaceae bacterium
GCCGGCGAGGATCTGTTGGCCGAGATGCAGCAGGCCCAGATCAGCGAAGAAGAGGCCGAAGACGCCGACATGGCGATTGACGGCGAGTTCGAGGACGCGGTCGAGGCCGAGGGTTCGGAGAGCTGAGCCCCAGGCTCGACCTCCGCACCCTCCAGGTCGCTTGCACAGTCGCGCGCTGGAGGTAGATCGATCGAAGCGTTCCGCATGTCCCCACCTTGGCGTTTGCTGAAAGGACGATAGCGGCGACGCCAAAGAGGTTGATGCAGACGTGTCGATGATTCGCCAATTCGAGCTGGTCGAGCGCGTCAAGTCCTACGATCCGGGCGCGGATGAGGACACCCTCAACCGCGCCTATGTTTTTTCCATGAAGGCGCATGGCTCGCAGTCGCGCGCTTCCGGCGATCCCTATTTCTCGCATCCGCTCGGCGTCGCCGAGATCCTGACCCGCCTCAAGCTCGACACCGCGTCGATCGTGACCGGCCTGCTGCACGACACGGTCGAGGACACCGACGCCACCCTCGAGGAGATCGAGGAGCTGTTCGGCAAGGAGATCGGCCGCCTGGTCGATGGCGTCACCAAGCTCTCGCGCCTGGAGCTGCAATCCGACAATACCAAGCACGCGGAGAATTTCCGCAAGCTGGTGCTGGCGATGTCGAACGACATCCGCGTGCTGCTGGTCAAGCTCGCGGATCGTCTGCACAACATGCAGACGCTGAGTTTCATCAAGGATCCCGACAAGCGCCGCCGCATCGCCGCCGAAACCATGGAGATCTATGCGCCCCTGGCCGAGCGCATGGGCATGCATCAGCTCAAGGACGAGCTTGAGAACCTGGCCTTCGCCGAGCTCAATCCCGATGCCTACCGGTCGATCATCCAGCGGCTGCAGTTCCTGCGCGAGCAGGGCACCGATCTCAGCAACAAGGTGATCGCGGAACTCGAGCGCGTGCTGAAAGAGGCGGGCATGACTTGCACCGTCTCGGGGCGGGAGAAGACGCCGTATTCGATCTGGCGGAAGATGCAGAAGAAGCAGGTCGAGTTCGAGCAGCTCTCCGACATCATGGCCTTCCGCGTGATGGTGGAAGACGCCGCCGGCTGCTACCAGGCGCTGGGCGTGCTGCACGGCAAGTATTCGATGATTCCCGGCCGGTTCAAGGATTTCATCTCGACCCCAAAGCCCAACCGATATCAGTCGTTGCACACCGGCATCATCGGCCCGCAACGCCTGCGCATCGAAGTGCAGATCCGTACCCGCAAGATGCATGAAGTGGCCGAGATGGGCGTTGCCGCGCATTGGGCCTATAAGCAGGGCGAGGAACGGATCGACGGCCGGCAATATCGCTGGCTGCGCGAGCTGCTCGACATCCTGGAGCATGCTTCGGGACCGGAGGAGTTCCTCGAGCACACCAAGCTCGAGATGTTCCAGGACCAGGTGTTCTGCTTCTCGCCGAAGGGCGATCTCATCGCCATGCCGCGGGGCGCGACGCCGGTTGATTTCGCCTATGCGGTCCATTCCGAGATCGGCGATCGCTGCGTCGGCGCCAAGATCAACGGACGCATCGTGCCCTTGCGCACCATCCTGCAGAACGGCGACCAGGTGGAGATCGTCACCTCGCGGGCGCAGACGCCGTCGCCCACCTGGGAGCGCTTCGTCGTCACCGGCAAGGCGCGGGCCTGCATTCGCCGCTTCATCCGTACCCAGCAGCGCAACCAGTATATCGAGCTCGGCCGCGCCATGCTCTCGAAGGAGTTCCAGCATGGCGGCTACGAATACACCGACAAAGCGCTGGCCGGCGTGCTGAAGAAGTTCAAGGTCGATGACGGCGAGGATCTGATCGCGCATGTGGGTGAGGGCGTCGTCACCGCGCGGGAAGTCATGGTCGCGGTGTTTCCTGGGTCGCGCACGCAGGGCTCGCCGGGCGACAAGGTGGTGCCGATCGGCCGGCAGCGCCAGAAAGCCCAGAAGGGCGCCTTCGCGGTGCCGATCCGCGGCCTCATCCCCGGCATGGCGATGCATTTTGCCGGCTGCTGCCATCCGCTGCCGGGCGATCGCATCGTCGGCATCGTCACCACCGGCAAGGGCGTTACCATCCACACCATCGATTGCGAGACGCTGGAGAGCTTCGCCGAGACGCCGGAGCGTTGGCTGGACGTCGCTTGGGATGTGGATTCCGAGGGCGAGCAGCTCCACACCGGCCGTTTGAGCGTGGTGATCGCGAACCAGCTCGGCAGCCTCGGCTCGCTGACCACGGTGATCGCCAAGAACAACGGCAACATCATGAACCTGAAGATCGTCAATCGTTCGATCGACTTCTTCGAGATCCTGATCGACGTCGAGGTGAAGGACGTGAAGCACCTCACCAACATCATCGCGGCCTTGCGCGCGACGCCGGCCATCAATTCCGTGGACCGCGCGCGCGGGTGAGCGCCACCCGGCCATCCGGAACGGATGCGATCGAGATCGCTCCTTACGATCCGCGCTGGCCGATGCTGTTCGATGAAGAGGCGGCGCGGCTGCGCGAGAGTTTGGATCCAGCTCTCATCCTCGGCCTGGAACATTTCGGCAGCACCGCCATTCCAGGTTTGGCCGCAAAACCGATCATCGACATCCTGATCGCGGTGCGTTCGCTCGCCGAAGCACGGGAGACGTTTATCGCGCCGCTGGAGGAACTCGATTACCTGTTCTGGGACGAGAACCCGAAGACCGACCGGATGTTTTTCGTGAAGGGCATGCCGCCTTATGGCACCGGCCGGACCCACCACGTTCATGTCACCGAACCGCAAGGGGAAATGTGGCGGCGCCTGGTGTTTCGCGACTATCTCCGTGCGCATCCCGCTGAGGCGCGGCTTTACGAAGACCTGAAGCGCGAGGCGGCAATCCGACACCGGGACGACCGCGAAGCCTATACCGCTGCCAAGGAAAGCTATGTCGCGTCGATCACCGCCAGGGCGATAGATTCCGGCGCGTGATGCACTACTCCACCTTGAGAAATCCCGCCGGCACCGCGTCGGCCAGCCAGACTTGCTCATTGCCGCGATAAAATCGTGTTCCGGCTTCCGCCGCCGCCGCGGCATCGACGATCAGGATGACCGGATCTTGCGCCTTGCGCCGCCCGACCTCGATGGCGACCGCGTTGTCCGGCGAAAGATGCACGTATTGCCGCCGCATCGGCTTCAATCCATCCGCGAGGATTCGCGCCGCCGCCGCCGGGCTGGTGCCGTGGAACAGCCGCGCCGGTGGCGCCGCCGGTTCGCGGGAAAGCCTGCCGGGCAGGGAATGGCCATAGAGCGCACGGATGCGGTGATCGGCGATTTCATGCCGCTGCTTCGTCGTGGCCGAGATCATTGCGTGGAAATCCGCTTCGGTCAGCGATGTCCAGCGCGTGTCGGAACGCGCCAGCGCCTCGATCAACATCGCCAGTTCCACCCAGCCTTCCCCGTCCAGCTCGATTTCATAGAGCCAGGGCTCGTGCCGCAGTGCATGCGAGATTACCCGGCTGAGATCGATGAGGCGCTTGGTGCTCATCTATTAGATTCCTTCGTGGCGGATGCCGGTCTCGATCAATCCCATCGCCGCCGATGGCCCGCGAACGCCGTGGGCGGAAGATCCTTATCCGATTCTTTGGGCCTGCCGATGAGCAGCACGTTTTGCCACCCATAGGGAGAGTGTTCAATCGGTGGCGCGCCTTCCGCCTTGGCGGCTTCGGCATCTTCCGCAAGGTCGCGCAGATGCTTTGCGTTGTGATCCCGTACATCCGCCAGGAATTCCGGAATGTTCAGCACATATCCGAAATCCGACCAGTCGGGATCGGAAAAAGTATGGACGAAGTGAATCTTCGGTTCGCCGGTCGTATCGGCACCATCGAAGCAAGCGATATCGTCGCCGGTGTCCTCGTTCCGCGCGAAGGGGATGAGGTTTCGGTTGGGATATTGCTCTCGGACGATTTCCAGCCAGTCGCTTGCTTCTTCCGGATCGGTCATCACATACCAGGGATGGAGGTCATGCTCATCGGCGGTTTCGCAGTAATCGGACAAGGCCTGCGGGTAACGGAAATCGGGAGAGATAACCGGCGGCAGCAATAGGGCGGGTTTAATCATGGGTTTTGTCCTTCAACAACTTGGCTATGCGACCTTCTTGTTGATCCGCGGGTTATGCGGTGATCCGTAACGGAAGTTGCTCTGGAATGCCTTGCTTTGCTTTGAGATTCGTTTGTTTACGGCATCGCCCCAAGTTTTCACGCGCGGGTCTTTCGCACTCAATCTTCGCGCCTGCCGCCGGGTAAGCATCTCATCGAAGGCGCGCACATTCGCCTGCACTGCTGTGGCATACGCGCCATATCGATCGGCTCCTTGGTTCACCTCGCCGTTAGCGATGCTATTCTTCAGGTCTTCATAGGTGTAGGGCTGGCCTGTCTTTCTATCGATGTTATAGTGAAGAACAAATATAGAACAATAAAAAAGCTGTTCGTGGCAACTTGCCTCGGCGCCCGATCTCTGGTGAAAGGCCGGTGAAGGAGAAACATCATGCAGAAGCGCGTCTTCGGCCGCACCGGCTGGCAGGTCAATCCAATCGGGTTCGGCGCCTGGGCGATCGGCGCCGATTGGGGCGCGGTCTCCGACCGCGACGCGGAGGCGGCGCTGAACGCGGCCCTCGACAGCGGCGTCAATTTCATCGACACCGCCGATGTCTATGGCATGGGCCGCTCGGAGAAGCTGATCGCCCGGGTGCTGAAGGCGCGCGGCCACACGAGCGGAAATGGAGACGGAATCGTGGTGGCGACCAAGGCGGGCCGCAAGCTCAACCCGCATGTCGCCGCCGGCTACACGGTCGCGGCGATCACCGGCTTCGTCGAGCAGTCTCTGAAGAATCTCGAGGTCGATGCCCTCGATCTGCTGCAGCTGCATTGCCCGCCGAGCCCGGTCTACCAGAACGCCGAGCTCTTCGCCGGGCTGGATGGATTGGTGAAGGCGGGCAAGCTGAAATATTACGGCGTCAGCGTCCAGGATGTGGACGAGGCGATCAAGGCGATGGATTATCCCATTGCCGGCATCCAGATTATTTTCAACATGCTGCGGCTGAAGCCGGCGGAGAAGCTCTTCGATCTCGCGAAGAAGAATAAGGTCGGGATCATCGCCCGCGTGCCGCTGGCGAGCGGATTGCTCACCGGCAAGATGACGAAGGAAACGCATTTCGGCGCCGACGATCATCGCAACTACAACCGCGAGGGTGGCTCCTTCGATGTCGGCGAGACCTTCTCCGGCGTGCCCTACGAGATTGGTTTGAAAGCAGTGGAGAAATTACGGCCCATCGTTCCCGGCGGAACCGCCATGGCGGCCTTTGCGCTGCGCTGGATCCTGATGTTCGACGCGATCACGGTC
>DASYDA010000167.1:0-2072 GCA_036499865.1 Dongiaceae bacterium
GCATTGGCGCGGTGCAGGGAAGGGATTTAGCTTGCCGGTCGCGCACCGGTCTCCCCGGTGCATGACCCATTCCAAGGATCCTTGAATGAAATCCCATGCCCGTGTTGTCGTGATCGGCGGCGGTGTCGTCGGTTGTTCGGTGCTCTACCACCTCACCAAAGCCGGCTGGAAGGATGTGGTGCTGGTGGAGCGCGACCGGCTGACCTCGGGCTCGACCTGGCATGCGGCCGGCGGCTTCCACACCCTGAACGGCGATCCCAATGTGGCGAAGCTGCAGGGCTATACGATCGGCCTCTATAACGAGTTGGAAAAGATCTCCGGCGAGAGCTGCGGGTTGCACCGCTCCGGCGGATTGATCCTGGCCGACACGCCGGAGCGCATGGAATGGCTGAAGATGGCCCATGCCCGTGCCCGCTATCTCGGCCTTGAAACCGAGATCCTGTCCATGGCGGAGGCGAAGAAGCTGCATCCGCTGCTGGAGGAGAAGTATTTCGTCGGCGCCATGCTGGACGCGGCGGACGGCAATCTCGATCCCAACGGCACCACCAACGCCTATGCCAAATCGGCGAAGATCGGCGGGGCGGAGATCTATCAGAGCTGCCGGGTGACCGATCTCCAGCCGCGCTCCGACGGCACCTGGGACGTGATCACCGCGAACGGCAACATCCACGCCGAGCATGTCGTCAATTGCGGCGGCCTCTGGGCGCGCGAAGTGGGGCGCATGGTGGGGCTGGAACTGCCGGTGCTCGCCATGGAGCATATGTATCTCGTCACCGAGGACATGCCGGAGGTGATCGCCTACAACAAGGAGCGCGGCAAGGAACTGCCGCATATCATCGATTTCCGCTCCGAGATCTATATGCGCCAGGAGCGGCAGGGCATCGTGCTCGGCACCTATGAGCAGGCCTGCAAGCCCTGGCAGCCGCGCCAGACCCCGTGGGATTTCGGCCAGGAGCTGCTGCAGCCCGATCTCGACCGGATCGCGCCCAATCTCGAGCTCGGCTACAAGCATTTCCCGGCGCTCGCCAATGCCGGCATCAAGCGGGTGATCAACGGACCGTTCACCTTCTCGCCGGATGGCAATCCGCTGGTGGGTCCGGTGCAGGGCTTGCGCAACTTCTGGTCGGCCTGCGCGGTGATGGCGGGCTTCAGCCAGGGCGGCGGCGTCGGTCTCGCCCTCTCGCAATGGATGACGACCGGCGATCCCGGATTCGATGTCTGGGCGATGGACGTCTCGCGCTTCGGCGAATGGGCGACCCGCTCCTATACCAACGAGAAGGTGCGCGAGAACTACGCGCGGCGCTTCTCGATCCGCTTCCCGAACGAGGAGCTACCCGGCGCGCGGCCGCAGCAGACCACGGCGCTCTATGACATCATGCTCTCCCAGGGCGCCGTCATGGGCGATTCCTGGGGGTTGGAGACGCCGCTTTGGTTCGCGCCGAAGGGCACCGAGGCCAAGGACATCGTCTCCTTCCACCGCTCCAACGACTTCAAGCACGTGAAGGCGGAGGTGCTCGGCACCCGCAACGGCGTCGGCGTGACCGAGATCGCGAACTTCGCGAAGTACCGCTTCACCGGTTCGGGTGCGGAATCCTTCCTTTCGCATCTGATGACCAACAAGATGCCGAAGACCGGCCGCATTATCCTCACCCCCATGCTGAACCCGCAGGGCAAGCTGATCGGCGATTTCACCATCGCGAAGGCTGCGGACGACGTCTTCTACATGTGGGGCTCCAGCCAGGCGCAGAAATATCACATACGCTGGTTCGAGCAGCATCTGCCTGCCGACGGCTCGGTGAAAATCCACCGCTACGACATGGGCCTGGTCGGGCTCTCGATCGCCGGGCCGAAATCCCGCGCCGTGCTGGAGAAGCTCACCGACGAGGATGTCTCGGCCAAGGGGCTGAAGTTCATGGATCACCGCGCCATGGACATCGCCAATGTGCCGGCGCTGATCAACCGCGTCACCTATTCCGGCGATCTCGGCTACGAGATCTGGGTGGCGCCGGATTATCAGCGGCGGCTCTATCAGGAGATCATGCGGGTCGGCAAGGAATTCGGCATCGTCAATT
>DASYDA010000168.1:0-1683 GCA_036499865.1 Dongiaceae bacterium
GCGCCGAAACGACCCTTGCAAGTTCGGCAGGACTGATCTGCGCGGGTGCAAGCGGGGCGGATTGGCAAGCCGCCAGCGCAAACGCCAGGAAGCCCAAAAGGCCCGCGCCCCAACGCGAAATCGACGCCGTCATCCGGTAAACCCCCGTCCGTTTCCAGGCCCGATCATTACCGAACTGGCGGGTGGGACAAAGCCAAAGCTCTTGAGGCGCTGGAAATCACATGCGATAAATCCGGCCCTGTTCTCACCGGAAAGTGCCGGAAAATGGAAAAATTCAAGAGTTTGACCGGGGTTGCCGCCCCTTTGCCGATGATCAATGTCGATACCGACATGATCATTCCGAAGCAGTTCCTGAAGACCATCAAGCGGACCGGCCTCGGCAAGAATCTCTTTGATGAGATGCGCTACACGCCGGAGGGGAAGGAAATCCCCGATTTCGTGCTCAACAAGCCGCAATACCGGCAGGCCAAAATCCTGGTCGCCGGCGACAATTTCGGCTGCGGCTCCTCGCGTGAGCATGCGCCCTGGGCGCTGCTGGATTTCGGCATCCGCTGCGTGATTTCCACCAGCTTCGCCGACATATTCTACAACAACTGCTTTAAGAACGGGATCCTGCCGATCCAGGTCTCGAAAGAGGACCTCGACAATCTGATGGACGACGCCTCGCGCGGCGCCAATGCGATCATCTCGGTGGACCTTGAGAAACAGGAAGTCCGCGGGCCCGATGGCGGCGTCGTCAGGTTCGAGATCGATCCCTTCCGCAAGCATTGCCTGCTGAACGGCCTGGACGATATCGGCCTCACGCTGGAGAAGCGGAAATTCATCGACGGCTTCGAGGAAAAGAACCAACTCTCGCAGCCCTGGCTCTGGCAAGCCGGCGCCGCCTGAGCGCCGTCTGAACATCAATACGCCCGGCGATATCCGCCGGGCTTTTTCTTTAAAAGAGATCGAATAATGGCTTCCAACAAGAAACTGTTGATCGTGGCCGGCGACGGCATCGGCCCGGAAGTGATGACCCAGGTGAAGCGGGTGCTCGCCTGGTATGACAAGCGGCAAGGCCTCGGCTTCGATCTCTCGGAAGGCCTGGTCGGCGGCGTTTCCTACGACAAGCACAAGACGCCTTTGACCGATGGCGTGATGCAGCAGGCGATGGATGCCGATGCGGTGCTGCTGGGCGCGGTCGGCGGGCCGAAATGGGACAATCTGCCCTTTGAGGTGAAGCCGGAACGCGGTCTGCTGCGGCTCCGCAAGGATATGGAGCTGTTCGCCAATCTGCGCCCCGCTCTGGTTTTCGATGCCCTGGCCGAGGCCTCCAGCTTGAAGACCGAGCTGGTCAAGGGCCTGGACATCATGATCGTCCGCGAGCTGACCGGCGGCGTCTATTTCGGCAGCCCGCGCGGCATCGAGACCCTGCCGAACGGCGAGCGCCGCGGCATAAACACCCAGGTCTACACCACCAGCGAGATCCAGCGCGTGGCGAAGGTCGCCTTCGAGCTGGCGCAGAAGCGCAACCACAAGCTATGCTCGGTGGAGAAGGCCAATGTCATGGAAAGCGGCGTGCTCTGGCGCGAGGAAGTGACCAAGCTCGGCGCCGATTACAAGGACGTGGCCTTGAGCCATATGTATGCCGATAACTGCGCCATGCAGCTCGTGCGGCAGCCGAAGCAGTTCGATGTGATCGTC
>DASYDA010000169.1:0-4156 GCA_036499865.1 Dongiaceae bacterium
ACGTCGTAATAACCGAGCTGCAGGTCGGGGAAACCATGATCCCGGAGATCATGCCGGGGAACGGCTTCGACCTCATGCCGCAGCCCATAGCCGAAGGCGCCGGCCAAGCCGGTCTGGAAAGGCGGCAGATCCGCGCGCCGCGCCACCGGATAGCGCGTCAGCAGATCGCGCATGGCGTCGAAGGGCGAACCTTCGAACGGCTGGTCATCGATGGTGGTTCGGCCGGCTTCAGCCGTGATGCGATGGATCGGATCGGCGGCGATGAAGGAATAGCGCCCGAGCGTCGGGTGGCGCTTGGCGCTGTCGAGGAAGACGAGATCGCGGCAATCGGCGAAACCCGCCACCCAATCCATGAGATCGTCGGGGATCTGCGCGGACGGAATCTCCGCGACCGCCAATGCGGTCGCGATGTCGTTTCCAGAATTTGCCGCGCCCTTTGCCATGCTGCGAAACTAGCATTTGAAAGCGGCGCCCAAAACACCGTTCCGCGACCGGGAATCTCCCGGAACCGCCGTCCTCAGGAAAACAGGTCCGAGCTGACGATCAGCCAGGCCAGCGCCAGCACAACGAGCGCGTCGAAGGCGGCAAAGAACTTGAGCCCGGTATTGAGGGAAAAATATCTCGACATGGCGGCGCTCCCCTCACGCATGCCCGGTGAGGGCGAGCAACAGCACCGCGAAGCCGGCCAGAGCCATCCGCGCCAGGAAGCACGAGACGGCGTAAGGAACGAGCGGCTGCGAAGCTTTGGCGGAAGACGGGGCGGACACGGGGTCGATCTCCTTATTGGCGGCAATCTGGCAAGTCTGTCGAGGGACGACGGCAATCCGTTCGGTGAAGCCTTATGATCGGCGTCACAGGTCGGATGCGTTTTTTTCCGTCCGCTAAGGGGATAACCGCGCTTTACGGCGTGAAATGGCGGGGATTCGGGCAAATTCGCGGCCTTTGGCCGGAATATCAGTGACCGAAGGCCTGGATGAGGATGAGATCGATCTGGCCGACGATCCTTAAGGCTTCCTTCAGCCGCTCGCGGGAGAGGCCGAGCAGGCGGCGCACCTCGACCGCGCTGCCCGGCTCGCGGCCGGCGGCAAGGTCGGCGATCTGTTGCGAGAGGATAAGCTCCAGGATCATCTCATGGGCGTCATCGATGCGCGCGAAGTCCTCCCCGCGCACCAGGCCGGCTTCCATGGCGGCGCGCCAGCGATCCGGCGTTGCCGTCGCAGGGCTACCGAGCTTCAGGGCGAGCACCCGGGCACCGGAAACGATCGGCAGCAAGCCGCCGCGTTTGAGATCGACACGGCCGTCCTGCTCCCGGAACCGGCCGAACATGTTGAGCGCCGAGCCCTGACGGGCGGAAGTGCCCGAAAGCGCCCGAATGAATGCCGGGTTCTTGCCGGGACCGGTCGCCGTCTCGCGCAACGCGGCGCCGAGCGCAAAGTCGCCGGCCACCGGCTGGAAATCGTAAAAGATATCGGCATTGAGCAAGGCCTCCGGCGCCAGGCTCTCCTCCCAGAACTCGATCTCTTCGCGCCAGCCCGTGATGTTGTGGCGGAGATTGCGGTTCATCGCCATGACCTTGCCGCGGCAATAGGGAATCCCCGCCTGGTCCAGGAGATCGGAAGCGCGCTTGCCGAGTTCCGCGAGCCAGGGGTGATCGTCGGTGGGCGCGTCGTGGATGAGCGCGTTATCCTGATCCGGTGCGAGCAGGCTCTCGCCGCGCCCGGCGGACCCTAAGACCAGATAGCACCAGCGGGCCGGCGCCTTCCGGCCTTCGGCTTCCAGTGAGGCCGCCGCCAGCTCCGCGGCGCGACTGGAAATGTCGCGCAACACGCTGCTGATCACCGCCGCGATCTGCCGCGCGGAAACGCCTTCCTGCAGCAGCCCGGCGGCGATCTTCGGCAGCCGCGCGCAGATGGCGGCCAGGGCCTCGGCATCGCCCGCGGCGCCGACATCCTGCGCCAGCGTCAGAGCGTGCTGGGCGCGCAGTTTCAACAAGGCGCCCGCGGTGACGATCCCGAGCAGCCGCCCATTCACCGGATCGGTGACGGCGAGGTGCCGGAACCCGCCATTGGCCATGCGGGCGATCGCGGAGAAGACGAAGGCGTCCGGCGGCAATGCCGAGACCGGCGCACTTGCGCGCGCCGCCACGGGAAGTTCCAGGGCGGCGGCCCCTTTCTCCACGACGGCGTTCAGGATGTCGCGTTCGGTGAGGATGCCGACCGGCCTTCCCTGGGCATCGAGAATGAACAGCGAGCTGATCTTCCGGCCACGCATGGCGGCGGCAGCTTGCGCCAGGGGCGCTCCGGAATCGACCACCTGCGCCGGGCTGGACATCACATCGCGCAGGCGATGCTGATAGGGAAAAGGATCGATCCGGCTGAGCGCGGCTTCGGCGGTCATAGGGAAGAGCCTTCCAGGGGATGTCCCTTGGCGCCCCTGCGGCCGGTCATCTGGAAGGCCATCGCCTGGCCGAGCGTGACGATGCCGTGCGCCTCCAGCAGCGGCAGGAAGCGGATGAAGAGTTCCGCCGCCGCCAGCGCATCGCCGAGTGCGGTATGGCGGCCATGGATGAGGACGCCATAGGCCTGCGCGACGAAATCGAGATCGAAATGGCGCGCTTCGGGCTCGAGCGCCGAATAGAGCAGGGCCGTATCGAGCCAAGGCGGATCCTGCCAATCGATCCCGACGGCGACGGAAGCGCGCCGCAACACGGCGAGGTCGAAAGCCGTGTGATGGCCGATGACCGCAACGCCGTCCAGCGCGGCCATGATCTGCGGCGCCACATCGCGATAGGCCGGCGCCGGCAGCACCATGGCATCCGAAATGCCATGAACCGCCGTCGCCACTGCTGGAATCTGGCGCCCCGGATTGATCAGAAGATCGAGAATCTGCGTGCGATAGAGCCGGGCACCATGCAGCCGTATCGCGCCGAGCGAGACCAGGCGGTCGCGCCCGGGATTGAGGCCGGTGGTTTCGGTATCGAGCGCCAGCGCGGGGAGTTCCGCCAGCGGGGTCTCGGCGGTTACGCGCGCCGCCGCCGGGGGCCGGTCATGCAAGGCGAGATCATGCTCCAGATGGCCGAGGACGCCCTGGCCCGATTCGAACCGGAGTACCGCCCCACCGGCATCGGCAAAGGCGCTGACGGAGGCGCCGAGCATGTCGCCGAACAGCGTCTCCAACCGACAGTCGACAGCGGCGCCTTGCGCACGCGATCGCGCCATGGGGGGTTCCAGGCTCGCGGGCGGCAGCAGGTCATAGATGCTGGTGCCGGGCACCAGGGAACGGCCATCGAACAAGGCGCGCCCGGCGGCATTGACCAGGCTGACCAGGCCTTCCGACGTGATCACGATCACGGGGTCGGGCAGAGCACCCAGGATCTGCTCCAGCCGCCGATCCCGTCCGGACTGGGCAATCCGCCCACGGCCGAGAAGATCGGCAATCGCAAGATGCAGACGGTCGATGCCGTCCGGCCGATCGGCGGCGATCGGCGGCAAGGGCGTATCGGATGCCGCCAGGGCGACATGCCCACGCAAGCGCTCCAACCGCATATGGGTCCGCCAGGAGGCATCCGAGAGCACGGCGATGGCGCAAAAGCCCGCCGCCGCCGCGGCCAGCAGCAGCAGGTGGCGCAATCCGAAATGTCGCCAGTCCAAGGCCAGCCCGGCGATGGCGACGGCAACCGCCAAGGCCAGGGCCAAACCGAGTAAAATGACGCCGCGATGCGCTCCACCGAACACGCTTCCCTCCGGCTCAAGGCTTTCGGGAATTAGACATCAGGGCGGGAGCATCGTACAAGACCGGCGCTTGCAGGCGATGGGCCGGGAATTCCGGCCGGCGCGGATTAAAGGGGCGGAGACGTGGCCGATAACACCCTCAGCGGTTGCCAAGTGCTGGTGGTCGATGACTCGCCCTTCGCGCTCGAATTGAGCAAGGCGCTTCTCGAGAAGGCCGGCTGTACCCAACTCGTCGGCGCGGATGGCGGCCATGAGGCGCTGGCGCTCGCCGAATCCACGCGCTTCGATGTCGTCCTGCTCGATGTCACCATGCCGGATATGAACGGCTATGCGGTCGCCCGGCAGCTGCGCGCCATCCTGCCTTCGCCGGGACCGGTGATCGTCATGTTGACCGGCCGGGATATCGCCGAAGTCGAGCCCGAAGC